>CALXAY010000001.1 GCA_944386415.1 uncultured Clostridia bacterium
GAATCCAGCCAATAAATGGAACTTAAAAAAGCGGTGAATCCAGCCAATAAATGGAACTTAAAAAAGAAGATTAGAGTCTAGACTCTAATCTTTAATTTCTTGTTACAACTCTTAATTGCGTTTTTTTCAAAAATAATATATAATAGACTAAATTTAAGGAGGCAAATATAATGATATTGAATTTAGAGATAGTCAGAGTTGACTCAGATTATTGTGATTATTTGAGACAATTTGATAATAAAGTAGCTTATAACAAACATGAAAAAGAATTAAGACCATTTATAGGTATATTATTTGAAATAGATAATTGTAAATATTTCGCCCCTCTATCTAGTCCAAAACCTAAACATAGAAAAATGAAAAATATGATAGACTTTTTCAAGATAAAAGATGGAGAATTAGGTGCTGTTAATTTTAATAATATGATACCTGTAACCAATAAAAATTATACTTTAGTAGATTTGAATAAAGAAACATTGACCATAGCAGAATTAAAATATCAAAAGTTGTTAAAAGAGCAATTAAATTGGTTAAATGCTCATTACCGTCAAGTAAAAAATAAATCTTTTAAATTATATCAATTATATAATAGCGGAAAACTAGCAGATAATATGAAATCAAGATGTTGTAATTTCAAATTATTAGAAGAAAAATGTTTAGAATATAATAAAGTAAAATGGTAATTTATCTTTATGATTAAATTATAAAATTGTAAAATGAAAGGTTGAACTGGTGGTTAAAATGAACAAAAATAAGAAAATAATTATTGGTATTTTAATTGTTTTGATTATAGTTATAGGTATAGTGGTTGCTTATAAAATAATTGAAAGTAGTATTACAAATAGGGCAGACTTTAATTTTAAAGTTGAAAATATTAGTTCTACTCCTGTTGAAACAGTAGATATAGATAATCAGAAAAATGAAAAAAATTATTACAAAGAAATAGATAATATTAAATTAGAATTAAATATTCCAAATGAATGGAACTACGAAGAAATTCCACGAAACGAAGAAAATGATTTTTATAAATATGCTTTAAAATTATACAAAAATAATGAAAATCAATATGCTATGTTATATTTTTACAATAATTCATTTGGAGTTTGTGGTACAGGTAGAACATCAAAAAATATTATTTTAAATAATGGTAAAGAAGCTGTTATAGGCTATTATGATGAAAATAAAAATTGGGCTGACATTTCGTTTTATAATATAAATAAAAATATAGCAGTTATGAATTATGGGTTAATTGATGAAGATGCAGATGAAGCAATTCAATTTATAAAAACAATAAATATTACTGAAAATAATGTATAAGTAATTGCTATATTACAATTTATAGATTAGTTTGAAATATAACTAATCTTTTTTGTTTCAGAAAAAACGGTAAAGTAGGGGGGATATAAGAAAAATTACATATATTAAATAAAATAAATTAATTTAAAATAGTTTTTAATTTATTCTATTCATGTATAATACAATAATAAACTTAAGTGAATATAACTATTATTTTATATAAATATATAAAATATAAATTTTAATATAAAAACAAAACTAATTAATAAAATAATTTACAAAAATTCTAATAAATAAATTTTGTGCAAAGTTTTAAAATTGTAAATTGATTAAAAAAACGAACATTTGTTGTTTGATGAAATTTTTAAAATTATTAATAAAAAGTTAAATTATTATTTTTAAAATAATAACAATAAAAATCGTTAAAATCGTTTTTAAGCAATTTTTATATATAAACTATGTAATTACTTATATAATAATAAAACTTAATTATTTTTATGATTATTGAATAAACTTAAAAAAATAAATTTGGTTTAATATAGGCTTATAAATTATAAAATAACAAATAATTTATAATAAATAGTAATAATTGTGAAAATATTGTAATAAGTGAAGTTTAACAAAAAAGTGTTAAAAAAGCGACGCACGAGAATCGATTTTAAGCCGTTTTAATTTCAAACCCATATAGTTTGTTGTCCGTAAAACAGCTCTAATATAGAAAAACAGGCACTTTTAAGAATTTTAGAAAAATTATATATAATTATATACAAAGATATGAAAATATATGAGTAATAAAAAATTATAGTAATGAAATTATATAAGTAAAATATAAAAATGCTTTAAAATTAATTTTAGAGGCTCATATAAATATAGATATAGTAAGTAAATATAAAAGATTATAGTAATAAAGAATAAAATATAAATTAATATATAGAAATAAATATATATAAAGAATATTAATAGCTATAAAATAGTTAAAAGCCTTGAACTAGTAAAAGTAGCGGTTTGTGGCTGTATTATATATTACTCCTATTCTTCTTTGCACAAAAGATTGATTAATCGGTTATAAATGTAAAATAAATTTACACATAGAATACAAAAAAATTCTATGTGTTTTTTATTATTTAAAGGAGTGAAAAAATGTTAAGCGAGAATTTAAAAAATGCGAGAGAGAAACAAAGATATACAGTAAAAGAGCTTAGTCAATTAACTGGGGTATCAGAGTCTACTATTAATAATATAGAAAACGGTAGAAACGAAAACCCAGGAATACAAGTACTTATAGAATTATCTAAAGTACTTAAAGTGGCTGTAAGTAAATTGATTAAATAAAATAAAAAAACTATACGAACCTAGACAGAAAGGAACTTCGTATAGTTTAGTTGCAATTGATGAACTATTTTTCTTATAGCAAAAAAATTAAAACTTGTCAAGGGGGTGGTTATATTGTGCTAAGAAATATAACTGAGAGTAAAAAACAAAGGAGTATGAAGTATGGCGAGAAAGAGAATGATAGACCCTAACTTTTGGACTGATGAAAAACTAGGCAAATGTTCAATTCAAGAAAGATTATTGTTTATGGGGCTTATAAGCAATGCTAATGATGAGGGGTATGGAAGAGCTAATTCAAAATTAATAAAAGCTACAATTTTTCCTTATGATGATATAGAAAATGATGAATTAGAAAAATGGCTAAATCATTTAATAGAATTTAATATGGTAGTTATTTTTGAATATGACAAACAAAAATATTATTACATACCTAATTTTTTAAAACACCAAACAATAAATAAACCTACTAAATCAACGTTTCCACATATTGAAGATGAACGGTGTTGTAGTACTACGGTAGTCCTACTGTAAAACTACCGCCTAAAAGAAAAGAAAAGAATATAAAAGAAAAAGAAGTAAAAGAGAATATAAAAGAAAATAATTTTGATGAAATTATTGAAAACAATTTCTCTGACAAAGAAGTTATTGATTGTGTAAAAGAATTTATTAAAATGCGTAAAGCTATTAAAAAACCGTTAACTCAAAGAGGATTAGAGCTGATGATTAAAAAGTTATATGGGTTTACAACAAACATTGATGAGCAAATAGAAATATTAAATAATTCCATTATGAACAATTGGCAAGGTATATTTCCACTAAAAAAAGATATTAGAAATATTAACAAAGGGAGTTTCAATGATTTTAAAGAATTATGGGAGGAGGCAAAAAAAGAAGATGAACAAGCAGGAAACAGCACAGATAATAGCTTTACTAGCTGGTAATTATAATAACATTGCTGAAAAGACCAAAGAACAAAAGCAAATGATGATAAACACATGGTACGAATGTTTAAATGATTTAGAATACAAGCTAGTTTTGCAAGCAGTAAAGAAAACAATAATGACAAGCCCATATCCACCAACGATACATGACATTAGAAAAAATGCAATGGAGTTAGTAAATCCGTCTACTCAAAAAACAGCCATAGAGGCTTGGAGTGAAGCTTACGGAATGATTTGCAATGGTATTTATATGACTGAAGAACAATTTAATGAACATAGTCCAGAAGTAAAAAGATTTTTTGGTAATGTTGCTCAAGTAAGGGAATTAGCTAAGACTAATACAGATACAGTAAATACTGTTACAAAAGGTCAATTTTTAAAGCAATATGAAATACTTGTAAAAAGAACAAAAGAGCAAAAATTGTTGCCAGAGCAAATGCAAAACATTATAGGAAAATTAGCTAACAAAATGGATATTAAAAAGCTTGATGAAAAAAATAGAGATAATTAGCGAAAGCTAAAAATCTCTATGTATTCCAAAAAACTATACCGAAAGGTCATTTGGAAAATTTAGCATAAAAAAAGCATATCAAAAAGGAGTAAAAAAATCAATGGAAAAATTTATTTTAGTGCCATACGAATTACAAGGAAAAAACGGAAAGATAGTAGTTAAAGAAGGAAAAACAGAGGAAGAAATAAAAGAATTTTGTGTAATAGATTGTTTAGAAAAAGATATTGAGAAATTAGCAAAGGAAGTGAATTTGGAAAATGAGTGATATTAGATTATATGAAATACCAAAGAAATTTGAAGATTTAATGACAAAAGCAGAAGAAGGAGAATTAACACAAGAAGAATACGACTGTATAGGAACTGAGATAGCCGTAGAGCTACAAAAAAAGAGTACGAGCATAATTGGATATTATCAAAACAAAAATGCTTTTATTGACGCAATAGACTTACAAATTAAAAGATTACAAGAAATAAAAAAAGCTGAACAAAACAACTTAGATAGATTTAAGAAATATGTAAAAGACAATATGGAAAGAATGCAATTAACAAAAATTGAAACAGAACTAGGTACTTTATTTATTGCTAAAAGTCCAGCTACAGTTGAGGTAATAGACCAAGAACAAGTTCCAGATAAATTTTTAAGAGTTAAAACAAATATTGAAGTTGATAAAACAGCAATTAAAAAGAACTTTAAAGAAACAGGAGAAGTACCTGATGGAATTAGAATTGCAACAAACAATACAAGTTTAAGAATTAAATAGGAGGATTAGAAATATGGAAAATGAAACTGAAAACGAAAACCTGAAAATATACAACCAAATAAAATCAGTTCCTGATAATGCTAAGAAAAAAATAGCAGGTGGAAGATTAAAGGGAATGACTGATATAAAGCCAATGTGGAGAATAGAAAAACTAACAGAAATGTTTGGAGTATGTGGTTTTGGTTGGAAAACTAATATAAAAAACAAAGAAATAATTGAAGGTGCTAATGGAGAGAAAATAGCAATAGTGGATATAGATTTATATGTTAAGATAGGCGACAAATGGTCAGAGGCAATTGAAGGAACAGGTGGAAGTAGTCTTATATCTAAAGAAAAGTCAGGAGAAAATATAAGATATTATACAAGTGATGAATGTTTTAAAATGGCATATACTGATGCATTATCTGTTGCTTGTAAATCTTTAGGAATGGGAGCAGATGTCTACTGGGGAGATAGCAAATATAATGACAAACCAAAAAAAGATAATGATAAAACACCATCAGTGAATGATAAACCAATTAATAGAGTAACAGAAACAGAAGCAAAAGCAGCTTATGCACTTATGATAAGAAAAGGTTGCGACGTAGTAAAAGATTTACAACATAACTTTGGAATAAGCAATACTAAAGATTTAACTAAGCAACAATACATAATGATGTTAAAAAGCTTAAACAAATTACCTGATAAGAAACCACAAGAAGAATTAGACTCTAATGATAAAAGGCAATATGATGGTGGACGGACAAGCATAAAGGAGTTGTTAGTATGAAAACTACTGGACAAATAACAGATGTATCTATTAATTTTAAAAATTCTAAAGGAAAAATAGTTTTAGATATAAATACAAAGAATGTTGAAACATTAGATTTGTTAGATAAGTTAAGAAATAAGGAACTTGATATAGAAATAAAGCAACATAGAGAGAAAAGAAGCGGACGAGCTAATAGATATTTTTGGCAACTTCTTGGAGAATTATGCGAAATGCAAAATATAAATCCAGTAGAAGATTATAAAAGACGTGTCAAAGAACTAGGCATATTTAGAACAACTAGGATAGAAGCTACAGATTTTGAAACTTTGAAAAAAAGCTGGGAGAACTGGGGCGAAGCTTGGTTTTGTGAAAAAGCAGATACAGAAATAATAAATGAATTAGAGTTTTATATAGTGAATTTATATTATGGATCTAGTTCATTTAATACAAAACAAATGTCAAGATTAATAGATGGAGTAGTACAAGATTGTAAAGCTTGTGGAATAGAAACAAAACCGCAGCAAGAAATTGACAGTTTACTAGAAGAATGGGAGGAAGAGCATAAGAAGTGAAAGAGAAATGCATAATGCCAGAAGATTTACTATGGGAAACAGAAAGATTTGAAGGAAGTCATAGACATGAATGTTTTGGAGGAGCTAATAGAAAGTTAAGTATAGAAGATGGGTTAGTAATATTTCTAAGCCCACAAATACACAATATGGGAGATGACGGTATTCATTATAACAAAGAGTTTATGGACTATGTACATAGAATAGCACAACAAACCTGGCAAGACTATTATGGAAAAACAAAAGAAGATTTTATTAAAAAGTATGGCAAGAATTATTTATAGGAGGTAAAGAAGAAATTGGAAAAAGAAGTAATTGAAAAAATGATGAGAGAAGCTTGCGAAAGTTATATTCAAGATTATGATTTTAGATATTTAGTAAAAGAAGTCGTAAGAGAAAAGATGGAAAAAAGAGTTGAAAGCTGTGTCAACGAAAGAATAGACGAAGAAATAAAAAAGGTTTTAGATGAACCTGTTCATATAGACAATGGGTGGGGAGATAGAAGAGATTATGATAGTTTTGAAGATTTATTCAAACAAACATTTAATAAAAAGTTATCAAATGATTGGAAAATGAACGAAACAATAAAAAGAACAATAGAAGATAGAGTAGATGAATTAGTAAAGAAGAAATCAAAAGAATTAGCAGGAAAAATACAAGACCTAATATTAAGTGAAATAATAAAAGACGAGGAGAAAAAAGATGTATAGTAAAAAAGATTTTAAAGAAGGAGAATATGTAGTTTACATTGGTATGACACCAGAAAAAGAAATTTACGCAATAGAAGTTGGTAAAATCAAAAGATTATGTGATGATGGTGCTTTTGTATATTATCACACAGGAGATACAGCAGCAAAAACAGAATACAAAAATTTATATAAAATAAAAAATGAATATGCAATAAATAATTTAGGAGGTAGAAAAAATGATTAGAACTCATAAAGGAGAAGTTATTGTAAATGGAGATGGTGCTGAATTATTAGCAGATTTAGTTTGTATAGTAGCAACAATAAATACAAAAACAAACATAAGAAAGAAATTTCTTAAAAAAGCATTTAGAGAAGGAATGAAAGTATCTAGCACAACAAAAAGAAGAAAGATATGTATAAAGAAAGTTAGAAGGCTCCAAAAATCTGATTTAGATGATGAAGATAAAAAAGTGATAGAAGATATTTTACAAGCATTATCAGGAGGTAACGATGATATTTAAAGTACAAAAGCCATTAAGAGGTGAAACATATTTAATTTACAACAAAGATAGGACAGTAGTAAATACCTCCTTAAAAATTGGAGATGATAAACAATTTGATAAACTTTTTGACGACGCAGACTACAAGATTTTTGTTAAAGGTTATCTAGATAAAAAGGGAAGATTAATTTTAAATAGAAGGGTTGAAGGACAAAATTGGTAAAGGAAATTAAAATTGAAACAAAGTGCAAGACTTGTCTAGGGTGTAATAAACTAAAAGACAAGAATTTTAAAGAAGTTTATAGATGTAAAAATTATGTGAAAGGAAAGTAGAATGAATAAATATAGAAATGAAGAAAAAATAGTAGATGGAATAAAGTTTGATAGTAAACTAGAGGCTAGAAGATATATACAGTTAAAATTATTACAACGTGCAGGAGAAATAACAGACCTCCGTACACAAGCTGAGTTCGTCTTACAGCCAAGTTATAAGAAAAATGGTAAAACTATAAGAGCAATAAAATATGTTGCTGATTTTGTCTACTATGATGTTAGAGAGAAAAAAACAATTATAGAAGACACAAAAGGATTTAGAAATGATGTTTATAAACTAAAAAAGAAAATATTTGAATATAAATATCCAGATTTAGAAATAAGGGAGATAAATAAAAATGACATATAAAGAAATTATTCAAAAGACTGTAGAAGGAAAATATAGAAGTGTAGATAACACATGCAATGGCATATGCAGCAAATGTGGAGAGTGTTGTGGACATGTATTACCACTTGACCAAACAGATCTAGACCAAATAGTTGAATATGTTGTTAAAAACAATATACATTCAAATGCAACGCAATTAATCTTACAAAATAAGTTGCAATGTCCATATTATACAGGAAAAAAAGATAAAGGTTGTGCAATATATCAAGCACGTCCTAAAATATGTAGATATTATAAATGTGACAAAAAGAATATTAGTTATGAGGAATTTGAAGGATTAAAAAATGCAATACCTTGTGATATGTGGTTATTAGCAAAAGAATTAGACAAAGATATAGAAAAAAGAAAAATTGGAAAGGAAGATAGAAAGTGAAAAAGAAAAAAGTAGAGGAAGATAATTTAACTAAAATGATTAACGAAATAGAAGGAATTTTAGATAGAGAGTATTTTCATATGAATATTAAAATAACAGAAGAGCAAAAGATAGAATGGGTTGTTTACTATAGAAATTTAAATACGAAGATTTATTTTTCTAATAAAAATAAGCCACTTCTAACTAGTAGCAAAAATACAATAGCAGATATTTACACTTTAAGAGATATTTTTCAAGAGCTACAAGACCAGATAATAGAAGAAGAAGGATATGATTTTTTTAAAGATAAATTCAATATATATTATTTAATATTAGAAATAAAAGAAAGAGCTACTCTTGGTATGTTAGATATTTTTACAACATACGTTTTGGTTAATTTAGTAACAAATCTTATTACAAATAATCTTGTAGTAAGTTTTATAAACCTTATAGCTTGTATAGGAATTGCTATTTTCATTTCATATAAAAGCAAAAAGTTAAACAAACTGATAGATAATGCAGAAAAAATAGAAAATAAAATATTATTAAAAAACCTTATAAAAGGAAAAGGGTTGGGCTTTGTAAAAGAAATAAGAAGAGAATTACATAATAAAGGAGTGTATAAATATGGAATTAACAAAAAGACAGGAAAAGCAATTAAATAAAGTATTTGATAATCCAAAGAAATTGAGAAAATGGGTAGATGATGTATATGCAGATATGATTGTTAGTTGCGAAAAAAAGACAGAAAAAAGAGTATGTGAGTATTTAGATATCTATAGTATATCTGTTGCTTATACTTTATCTTATGTATGCGGACTAGGAAAAAAAAGATTACCAGAAGTAATGTGGAGAATATGGAATAATGTAGATTGTTTTAAAAGTGGTCACTTAAGTTTAGATGATTGTATAGAAGAATTAGAGAAAAAGCGGAGTTAGTTTTGAAAGTATCTTACAAGGCAAGAGCCTATTTGATAAGGAGAAAAAAGAAAATGAATAGTTTTGATTATAGATATATGGTTTATAACACGAGAAAAGGCGAATTTCAATTTATGCGTGTTTGTGAGACCACAAGACAAGGAGCAGAGAAGATTTTTTACAACTTAGTTGGAAGAGATAGTTTAAAGCATAGATTTGAAATTAGGAAGGTAACTAAACAAGAAGCAATAAGAATAAAAGCAGCAAGTAAATTGAAAGGAATAGAAAGAAAAATAAAGGAATTATTACCAGAGCTAACAGAAGATGAAATAAAAGAACTAATAAAAGAAAATGAAAAAAGAGGAGTAGAAAAATGCAAGAAGAGGGAAATATATTTGAATTAATTGCAGAAGAAAATTACTATAATGATTTATGGCTAGAAAGGAAGGAATTGGAAGATGATAAAAATAGACAATGAATATTTAATAAATGCAAATGAAAGTTGCTATACACTTGAAAGAAAAACAAAAGTAACAGATGAAAATAGTAAAAACTATGGCAAAGAAGTAACAATTATAGAAGGATATTATACAAGTATTGATGGAGCTTTAAATGGGTATTTAAAGAAACAAATGAGAAAGTATGTCTCTAGCGAAAAAGAAAATTCTATTCAAGAAGCAATAAAAAAATTAGAAGAGTTAAGAATAGGAGTTTTTAAGGATTAATGGAGATAATGGAAATTTGGAAAGACATTTTAGGATACGAAGGTAAATATCAAGTGTCTAATACTGGCAAAGTAAGGAGTATGAATTACAATAACACAGGTAAAGTTAAAGAATTAAAGCCAAAATTAAATAGATATGGCTATTATGAAGTTAAATTATCTAAAAATAATATCACGCAAAATTTTCTGGTAGGAAGACTTGTTGCAGAACATTTTATTCCTAATAATAACTTTAAGCCTAAAGTAATTCATATAGGAGATGTTAGAGACAATTCTGTAGAAAATTTAAAATGGGCTTACGAAAGTGAAGCAATGCACAATCAATACAATTCCAAGAAAAGAAAAGGAAAAGCTAGTAAAAAAGTAATAACATACAATGGAAAATCTTATAAAAGATATTCTGAAATAGCTAAAGAATTAGGAATCAATAAGAATACTTTTTATAAAAGAATGAAGTTGGGGTGGAGCTTGTACGAAGCTTTAGAAATACCAATAGGAAGGAAATAAAAATGAAAAATTATAATAAAACAAAGAAGAGTTTTGAATCAGAAGAAATAGAAAAATATTTCTATAGCAAAGATTTTGGAGAGACAATTACATTTAAAGAATTACAAAAGTTCACACATTTTAATTTAGAAGATGAATATGAAGGGTATAAATTTAAAGCTAATGTAATGAGAAGAGTAAAAAATAGATTAATAGAAAACGGATATGTAGTAAAATCTATAAGAAACGTTGGATATTATATTTTGAGACCAAATCAAGTCCAGAGTTATTCATACAGAACATATATAATAAAACCATTAAAAAGCTTTGAAAAAGCTAAAATTATTTTAATGAATACTAAAAAAAGCAATCTAAATAAAAAAGAATTAGTAAAACATAAACTAACTGAAGAATTAAATGAGGAATTAAATAATCAAACAAGAGACTTATTAAATTCACAAAAATACAATAAGTTAAAAGTTGAATAAAAAGGAGAATAAAATTTATGGCATTTGATTTAGATGATGAAGAATTAGAAGCTACAAGAAAGCTTAATGGAGTAGCTAAAGATAGTAATATAGAAATAATAGAAGATTTTATAAATGAAATAAAAGATTTTGAATTAAATAAAGATGTTGTAGAGATAGTAAATGCATTAGAGGACATTTTAGAAGAACGAGAAGCAGATAAAAAGAGAATAAAAGAATTAGAAGAAGAAAATAAAAACAGAATTAATAGAGAAATTGTAGATTATAAAAGAATATTAAAAATAAATAATGTAAAAGCAACAGAAGAAGACTGGAAAAATGATAAAAGCTGGATTATTGCAATGCTAAATGTAGCAGAGGAAGACGCAACTAGGTACAAAAAGGAATTAGAAGACAGCATACCAAAACAAAAAATTATAGATAAGATAGAAGAATTAAAAGAACATTATAATACAGATAATAATATAAGGATTTATACATTAAAAGGCAGTTATGAATTACAAGTAGCTGTTTTACAGGAATTATTGGAGGATAAATGATATGAACTGGAAAGATGAATTAGCAGAAGAAATGGGATATATAATTTGTCCAATATGTTTCCCAGAATATGTTTACTGTGATGAAAAATGTGATAAATGTAAAGATTATATTGAATTTAAGAATGCAGTAGAAGAAAAGTATAAAGAAGAGAATTAGAGAAGGTGATTAAATGAAGATAGAATGTTGTAACAAATGTGGAAGTGACAAACTATTTGTAGAGATACAAGGAAACAGAAGAGGTTTATATTGTGGAAATTGTGGTAAATGGCAAAAGTGGATAACAAAACAAGAACTACAAATTGCTAAGTTTAGAGGTTATAAGATAATAAACAAGGAGGACAAGCAATGAATTATGATATAACATTTTGTTCTAAAAAGAAATGTAAAAATCTAAAATGTGAAAGAAATCAAAACAATATACCTGAAATAGAATATAAAGCTAGATATATATGGATAAGTGATTTTAAAGAATGTGAATATTGGGAGGACAAGCAATGAAACAAATATTAGATTATGGTTTAGAATTAGAAAATGTAAAAGAAAATGAATTACCTGAAAAAGATAATGAAAAAATAATTCAATTCAATAATAGTTTATCAGAAAAATACGGATTATTTGAAGTCAATGTTTTAAAAAATGATAATTTGTATTTTAGAGGAAGAATAACTTCAAATACTAAATCTGAAAACAATGCAAAATTAAAGCTACTTATAGTAGAGTTAAATGAATTTTATAAAAAATACAATTTAAAAAAGGTAATTAAATCAATGATAGCTTATGGACATACTATAAAATATTAAGGAGGACAAGCAATGACATATAAAGAATTTAAAAGTTGGTGCAACGATAGAACCTGCGATGGTTGTTGGGGTATGAAAGAAGCAATAATCTGTATAGGAATAATACAAGAAATTGAAATTATGCCTTTTTGGAAACGTAATAAAAGGTGGAAAGAATTAGAGAAAGATGTAGTTACAACACTTGTAGAACCTATAAATAAGAAGATAGAGGAAGTGATTAAATGACAAAGAAACAAGAAGAAGCAATAAAAATATTAAGTGATAGTAAGATTTTAATGAATATACAAAGAGATACATCCTTATCAATTAGAGTTGCAATAGAAACAGTCTTAAATATGCTAAAAGAAAAAGATAAAGAGATAGAAAAGAAAGATAAAATAATAGATTTAATGGCAGAAGTATTTTATAAAAAGTTTAAAGCTGAATTGTTACTAGAATATGGATTTGAAAATGAAAAAGATTTAAAACAATATTTTAAAGAAATAGCAGAAAGGAAACGCGAAGAATGATTGAAGTAGGAGAATATGTAAATGAAAATAGAGTATATAAGATAACAAGTGCTTGTATATATTGCGTAGGAAAAGCAGTGCAAAATAAACTTACCATTAATATTGAAACAATACTAACCAAAGAACAGTATATGCAGAACTGTTACAAAATACACGAAAACATTTCGGATATTAATTAAATACCAGAAGAAAATCAAAAAATGTTCTGGTATTAGAAAGGAAGGAAAACGATGATTAAAAAAATAGGCGAACAAACAATAATTGAATTTGGAACTGGAGATATAAATATAATACCAGGTATTTTAATACAAGAAAAAATAGGAATACTAGGATTCAGGGAACAAAAGCCAAGAAAAATAGGATTAAATAATGGAGATAAAGCACCAGACAGTACAAATGCTTTTGAAATATTAATGCAATTTAATAAAACAGAAAGTATTGATGTATTAATACATGCTTTAAAACAAACTAAAGAAATGATGAAAAGAAGAGAAAAAATAGTTGATACAGTAGAAAGGAAGGAAGAAAAATGGGACAAAGATTAAATATAGAAATAGTAAAAAATGGAGAAGTATTAGCTAATAGTTATTATCATTGGGACGCTTTTTCTAATGTTGCTATAAATTTAGCAATCAAAATAATTAATAATTTTGATTATATCAAAAGATGTAATGTTGAAGAATATATTGAAAATAAAGATTTATTATTTGCAATAAGACTTTTAGAAGAAACGGGAGCAGGAATAAGTAATATAGACAATGCAAGAAAACTATTAAAGGATAAGACTAATAATCTTAAATTAAAAAAATGTGAAGGACGAAACGAAGGAATAATCGGAATCACAAAAGAGGATATTGAGGAAACAAGATACTGGGAAGAAGGAAGAGTATCAATTGATATTGAAAAGAAAACGGTAGATTTTAATGTAATAAATGAATATACAGTAGAAGAATTAAAAGAAGATTATGATGAAGAAGATATAAAAGAAATGAACATAAAAGAAATAAATAGAGATTTTAAAAATATATCATTTGAAGATATTTTTGAATTAAAAGCATTTATTGATAAAGCTAATTATAACGAAGAATATTATTTCTATAACAAGAAAGATGATAAATATGTATTTTTAATTCAATAAAGAAAGTAGAGGAAGAAAGATGAAAGATATATTTAAAGTATTAGAACAAATAAAAGAAGCTTTAGGAGAAGATAATGAATATAGCGAAATAAAAGCAGGAATTGATGATATAGAATACAGCTTAAGATTTAAAGCACCAGAAGAAGATACATGGAACTATGTATACGATAGATTAATAGTGGATTTTATACCACCAAACACGGAAATAGATTATAAAGTATTATCAATATGGACAACGAAATCAGTAGCAGAATTAAAGGAGTATGCTTTAATAATAGGAGAGGAAGGAGAATAAAGATGATTAGAATATTAAAAGCATTATTAAAAACAATAGTAGTCGTTTTAGCAATAGCTGTATTTATATTTCTAGGAAACAAGTTTCCTGCCTTATTAGCAACTTTGCTAATAATTATCATGATAATATATTTATTTTTTACTTTTTATGAGAGTGAGGAGGAATAGCTAATGAATAAAGAAGAAATAGAAAAAGCAAAATGTCATTTAGAATGGCTATTAGATAATGGAATATTAGCAAGTGAAGATGAACCACATATAGAAAATATATTAAAATACATACAACACTTAGAGCAAAAATCAGAGACATTAGATAAAGTAACAGAACTTGCAACCAAAATAGCAACAGAAAATGCAGAAAAATACAATTCCGAAAATCAAAAAGAAGTAGATTTTTCTGAGTGGAATTTAGCTCTAGAAATATTAAATATTATAGAAGGAGATGAAAAACAATGAAACTATTTAGATTTATGAGTTTAGGAGAGTTCCAGAAATACTGTAATGGAGAAATATTAATAAACAATACAGATCATAACAAAGATAGAAATAAAAAAACCGCTTCTGTTGGATTTTGCTTTTTCAATTATGCTGATTTTGAACCAGAAAAAATATTACATAGTATAACTGGTATTGCAAATACAAGTATATGTGTTATATTTGAAACAAAAAGAGAAAATGTAATGAAAAGCTGGGGTAGATATTCAAGAACAATTAATGAATATCCTCCTATAAGAGAATCATTTATAGCAAAAGAATATTGCACACCTAAATATAGCAAAGACACATTTAATGTATTACGATGGACTATACCAGATTGGTTTAGCGATAAATGGGAATGGAAAGAAGGTGGAGAAATAAATGGCAAGTAGAAAACCACTTGTGGAATGGGAGATGGACAAAGGAGTAGAATTACGTAAAAGAAAATTTAAATATAATACTTTTACAGAGCGAGAATACAAAAACTTAATTAGAAAGAATTACATAATCATAAAAACAGAAAAAGGACTAAAATATTTAGAAGAAGAAATATAAATGGAGGTAATACAATGATAAAGAAAAAATTACCTAAAGAAGTTAAGAAATACTATGAGAGAGAGCTACGTCAGTATTGGTCAAACAAGAATAAATTAAAATACATAGAGAAAATGAATACCAAAACAGCCTTATTTTTAACAGAGAGGATACACTGCATAGAAACAGTAATAAGTAGACTAGATGATTTTGAAAAAGAGGTATTTAATTTAATTTTTAGAGATAATATGAGTTGGCTATATTGCAAAAATATTAAAAATATCAGTAAAACAACTTATTATAACATCTTAAACAAGTGTATTTATATGCTTGCAGAAGAAACTGGAGAAATATAGATGGAAAAAATAAAGAAAAATTACTCTAGTAAATATGTTAAAATAAATATGAATTGTATAACCCTATACATTTCAATTTGCTTTTTGTTTGGTGGCTGGGAGAAATCCCAGTCTTTTTTGTGGAAAAAATAAGGAAAACTAACATTACCTTTTGTGATACAATTAAGATGTGCTAATAATAAGAACATGGTTATTCCCCAATTCTTAAGTGTTAGAAAATTCATTTTTAACTTTTGTTATTACTAGGGTAACAAAAATCTTCCTTTTACAAATGTAGCAATCCTAGTTAAGCTATATTTTAGTTGTAATATAAATAGTATATAAGACATATTTGTTTTTTTCCATCTCCTTTAATTGGAATTAATCGGTTTTTATTTTTTCAAATATGTCTTATATAGTGTTTATATAGAAAGGATAGGACTAATGGAATTTAAAATAAATAATAGAACTTGGAAAATAGAAGAATTAAGTCAAGAAGAAATAAAAGCTGAAATGAAAAAGCATTATGATAAACCAGATGAAGATGGAAGATACTTTGGAATTACATATGCTGACATGCAAACTATTTACATTGATAAGGATCTATGTACAGAACAAAAAAGAACTACTTTATTACACGAATTAATGCATTGTTATCTAGAAACATATGTAACACATATAAATGGAACAACTTATTCAACTGAAGATTTATGCGACATTGCTTCTTACTCACATGATATTGTTGGAGAAATAATAAATAAATATTTTAAAGAGGTAAAATAATGAAAACTATAAAATACATGATATTCTTTATTAAAGAAAGTCCAAAATTTATGGGAGATAGTTTAATAAAATTAATCTTACATAAACATTTTTTTAAGACAATGAAGATTTATATCAGAAATATGAAAACTTGGGATAAAAATATAAAGAAGCATGGAGTAGACGCAACATATTGCATGCTAAATAGAAATATAGAAATGTAGGAGGAAGAAAATGGAGCAAGGAATTGAAAGAATAGATTTTAACAATTACTAACTATGTCTATATAGTTAAAGGATTATAAAATAAATTGTGTAGTGGTGGAATAGACATATCTAGTTTGATATTAGATATGGTAAAACTAAACGGCTTTATCTTAGACATAATTAGATTTTGCTGAATAGTAATAGTAGACACTCTTAAAACCAACCCCATTTGTGACATTGTGGGCTCATTCAAGGAAAGCTGTTGTTGGTTATCTGAAGGCTTTCATATAAGGTGCAAATCCTTATCTACACAGGCTACTAGACTGGAACTGCACTGCTAGTAGGCGAAAAGCGAAAGCTGTTATAAGCCTGCGTATACTAGTTAGCAATAGCATTTCCAGATAATGATTAATATATACTAGGTAATATTAATAATAATTTTATTAAATTAGAATACTTATTTATTATCCTTTTTGTAGAATACATATTCCTATTCTCTTTCCTAGTGAGAGAATAATTATACGTTTGTTTAGTTTATATAGTAAAACAACAGTCTCCAAAACTGTAAAAGGTAGTGCAAGTCTATCAACATTCGCCAAAAAAGAAAGCAAGGTGCTACTATATGATAGGTGAAAAAAGAAAAGCAGGAAGAAAAAGCAAATATGAAACACATGTACAACCAAGGCTTTTAGAAATTGCAGCTTGGTGTAGAGATGGTTTAACAGACAAAGAAATATGCGAAAAATTAGGAATAAGCCAAGATAGTTTTTATGTATATAAGAACAAATACAGCGAATTTTCCGACACCTTAAAAGAAACAAAGGAAATAGCTGATATAAAAGTAGAAAATAGTTTAAATAAAAATGCAAATGGATATGACTACATAGAAGAAACAGTAGTTATGAAAAAGGAAGTAATATATAAAGACGGAAAAAGAGTAAAAGAAGTAACATATCCAGAAGTAGTACCATTGACAAAACATAAAGAAGCAGAAACAAGAGCACAAATGTTTTGGCTACAAAATAGAAAACCTGATAAATGGAGAAATCAAGCACAAGTAGAATTAAAAGTAAGCAAGTTGGAGGATATCCTAAATGGTAATAACAGCTAAGCAAGTTATAGAAAAAAGAAAAGAACTTTGGAAAGAATATAAAGACCCAAATAAAGATTTTGAATTTGTTTATGCAGTAGCAAAAGAATTAATGAGTAATATGCAATTATTAAAAGAAGTAATAGAAAGACCAGAACTTTTAATTGAAATGACTTTTAACATAGTGGATAAAGAAAAAAGCACAGTTCCATTTTTTCTAAATGATGTTCAACATAGTTTTATAGATTTATTAAATGAAAGTATAGAAAAACATAGACAAGGTAAGTTATTACATTTAAGATTTTTAGTTCTTAAAGGAAGACAACAAGGTTTTACGTCTGTTATCACTGCTTATCAATTAGCTAATACATTAATAAAGAAGAATTTTACTGGTTTTACTCTTGCAGATACAGCAGATAACGTAAGAGCAATTTTCCAGGATAAAGCTAAATATGTATATAATCAATTACCAGATATACTAAAACCTACTGAAAAATATAACAGTAAAACTGAAATGTTCTTTGAAAACTTAAATAGTTCTTGGAGAATAAATGTAGCAACAGACCAAGTAGGAAGGTCAAGAACAATAAACTTCTTCCATGGAAGTGAAGCGGCTTTCTGGAATTGTTTAATATCTGCTACTCAAAGTTCTTTAGGAGAAGCATTAACAAAAGACAGCATACAGATATTAGAAAGTACAGCAAATGGTTTTAATGAATTTAAAGACCTATGGGATAGTGGCGAGTGGATAAATTGTTTTTATGAGTGGTGGAGAACACAAGAATATAGAGACAATTTTGAAAGCTTAGAAATTAAAAAACAATTTTCTAATAATATAGAAAATAAAGAAGATTGGATATGGCAACGTTTAAAATGGCTTAAACATAGCATAAAATTAAAAGACGAACAATTGTATTGGTATTATAACAAATATAGAAATTATTTAAATAAAGACCTAATAAAACAAGAGTATCCTTGTATACCAGAAGAGGCATTTTTAAATAGTGGTAATTGTGTATTTAATACGGAAATATTAACCCAAAGAAAAGTTGAACTTCAAGAATTATATAAAGAAAAACCATATATACAAGGCTTTTTCAAGTTTAGATGGAATGATGAAGAAGCTAAAGATTATATACTAAATAGTTCTATAGAGTTTGAAAAAAGCCCTATGGGTATGATAAAAATATATGATAAACCAAAAACTTATGGATTTTATGTTCTAGGTGGAGATACAGCAGGAGATGGGAGCGACTTTAATGCAGGAACAATGATTGATAATACAATAGGGAAAAGAGTTGCTACACTACATACAAAATCAGACCCAGACATATATACTTATCAAATGTATTGCTTAGGAATTTATTATAATAAAGCATTAGTAAGTATAGAAGTAAATTTCAACTTATTCCCAGTTATAGAGCTTCAAAGGCTTAAATATCCTCATCAATATATAAGAGAAGAATACGACAATATATCTAGAAAAATGCAACAAAAATTTGGTTGGAAAACAGATAGAAATACAAGACCTAAAATAATAAGTGAAGAGCAAAGTATTGTAAAAGACCACCCAGAATTATTTACTGATATAGATACTATAGGAGAAATGCTAACATTTATATATGATGAAGATATGAGACCAGACGCAACAGAAGGAAAGCATGATGATTTATTATTTAGTGATATGATTGCACAAGCTACAAGGTGGCAACAAGGAATAGAAAAGATACAACCAAAAACATTAGAAGGCTTTTTCACAAAAACTGAATTAGAAGATTTAGGATATAAGCAAATAGCAAATGTTACTACAGTTAAAAGTAAGCCTGTAAGTAGCAGAAGGAGAAGATAGTATGATTTATCTATTGATATTAATATATATGTTATTACTTCCAGGAACAATTCTAATCATGTTATGCAAAATAATTAACGAACTGGAAGAAATAAAAAAAGAACCAAAACAAGAAAAAGCAAAAAGTATTTTAAGTAAAAGAAAACATACAAACATAAAAGCAAGTGATTATTCAAGTGTATTTACTAGTAGAAACAAAACTAGTAAAGCCTACGAAGAATATAAAACAAATAAAGGGTTATACGAGCCAGTAACACCACACAAAGGTGTGAAAATAAAGAAGGAGGTATAACTCTTTTATTATGGAAGTAGAAAATAATAGTTATGATGAATTAATAAAAGAAAAGACAGCCAAGAAGCAAGCTATAATGAACGAGAAACAAATAAAACTTGCTGACCAATATCTTATGTGGTATAGACGTGCTTATTCTGATAAACAACGTTTAGGACTTCAAGAGAAATGGCAAGATACTGAAAAATACTGGGAGGGCGAGTTTGAATATGACAATGAAGAAGACCCAGCACCAAATACTAATATTACTAATTCTAGTGTAGAAGGGAAAACAGCTTTGCTTTGTGACCAGACTATTGCTATACAAGTAGACCCAAGAGAACCAGGAGATAGACCATTTTGTAATATGGCTAGAACTCTAGCAGACTTTATAAAAGAACGTAACAAAATGTATAGAAAAATAGAAGTTCATGAAAGACGTAGAGAATTGTTTGGTACTGGAATATTTAGAGTCTTATGGAATTTTGACAAATTAGATGGTAAAGGATTACCAGACATTGAGCCAATACACCCTAATCTATTATTTATAGACCCTGCAATTACAGATGTTTACGACATACAAGACGCACAGTACATAATAGAAGCTAAATCAAAATCTTTATATAGTGCTTTTGTAGAATATGGAGACGAAAAAGCAGACGCAATTATACCTAACTTAGACCCAGTACAAAACATTATTCAAAATAATGAAGAAGACCAATATGTACATCTAATGGTATGGACTAGATATAAAGAAGATGGAAAATTAAAGTTAAGGCTTGTAGAGATGTCTGGCGATGGTGTAATTCTTAAAGATACTAAGGAAGAAGTAGAAAAATACAACAAGAAAAGAGAAGAAGAGGACGAAGAGAAATGGTTTGATTCTAAAGATAAAAAAGAAAAGAAAGACGAGAAATTAGAATTGTTTCCAAATGCTACATATCCTTACTTCTTAACACCAGATATGCATAGAGAAAATACAGTATGGGGAAAAGCTAGTGCTGAACTAATTCTTCCAATTAGTGACCAGATAGACGAAATAGACGACAGCACATTAAGAAATGCAAGACTAACAGGTAACCCTATGGGAATAGTTGCTACAAGTTCTGGTATAGACCCAGAAAGAATAACAAACACGGCAGGACAAATGCTTACAACAAATGATATAAACGGCTTTAAATGGCTAAACCCACCAACTATGCCACAATACTTGTTAAATAGAAGAACTGAATTAATGAATAATGATAGACAAGTTGTAACAAGATTTACAGACCAAATGATAGGAAAACAACAAAGTGGTGTTGATACGGCTACTGAAAGTTTAGCATTACAAAATTCTGGTAATGCAATGATAGAACATAAGAAAGGATTACTTCAAGAAACTTTAGGAGAAGTTTTTGAATATGCTTTAGAGCTTGCATTACTAAACTGGAATACAACAATGTTATTTAGAATAACAGGAGATAATGGCGAAGACGATTTTGAAGAATTTAACCCAGACCAATTAAACCACGTACCAATTATGATAGAAGCGGATACAGATTATAGAAAAAAATATGAAGAAGAATGGAAAAAGAGAAATAAAGGAAAAGACATAAGCGAATTAGACCCAAACGAATACAAATATATGCAAGTAGAGAATGAAACAAGAAAAATACAATATGACCTAAGTGTTTCTGTAGGAGCAGGATTGCCAAATAATAAAGCATATAGATATGCAATAGTAAGACAAATGCATGTAGATAAAGCACTTACAAAACGTGAATACAGGAATTATATGATTAAAGCTTTAGGAATGAATATTCCAGAAATACCAGAAACAGATACAGAACAACAAGAGTTACAAATATTTGATGAAGAAAAAATAAAACAAATGCAACAACAAGTAATTGAGCAACAAAATGCACAAACTGGAATGAATGCTAATATAGAAGGTTTAACAGCTAATGGTAACCCAGCACCAAGTCAAGTAAGGGGAGGAGTATTATAAATGATTTTAGAAAATAAAGAATACGAAATAAGAAGTTCTATAAAATGTGACTGTGGTCATGAATTTGAAGCAAGAGAAATGGAAGAACTAAAAAGAATAAATCAAGACGGCTTTTATGGAAATATTATTAAACATTATGGACATGCAACTTGTCCTAACTGTGGTAAAAAAGTAGTTCTTTTAATGAAACAACTAGGACAAACATATAAAGTAATTGATACCGCTTCTTTAAAAGAAGTACAAACAGCCATAAAAAGACCTGTGATAAACGTAGACTCAAAAATAAATAACAGTAATGAATTTATATGTCTAACGTGCGGAAAGGTGTGTAAAAGCCAATTAGGACTTAACTCACATCTTAAAACACATCAAAATAATTAGTTATTAAATTTTTAAATATAAATTAGAGCAGAAAAGCTGGCTAAAAATCAAGAACAAAAATTAGAGGAGTAAACCTGGCTAAAAATCTTAGAGGATAAAACCTGGCTAAAAATAGAAAGGAGAACATTATGGAAGATGAATTACAAGAAGGAATTGAACTAGAAACAGTTAATTCAAATGTAGGTGGAGAGGTTATTGATAATGATGTAGATAATAATATAGAAACTACACAAGAAAATAACCAAGGAACTAGCGAAGATGATAAAACAGCTAGTTTACAAAGAGGTTTAAATAAGGAAAGAGCTTTAAGAAAAGCAGCTGAAAAGAGAAACAAAGAATTTGAAGCTAGATTAGAAGCTTTAGAAAAAGCAAATCAAAAACAAGAAAAGAGTACTTATGAAACTTTAATTGAAGGTGGAATTGATGAAGAGGTTGCTAAATCTGTTAGTAAAGCTATTGATAGCAAGAGAACAGACACAAGTAAACTTGAAAAAGAAATTGCAGAACTAAAGTTTGACAATTCTCTGAAAGCTCTATCTAAAGAAGAAGGCTATGAAGATATTGAAGACTATGCCGATGAGATTAAAGACCTAGTCGACAAGGGATTAACTATCGAGCAAAGCTATCATGCAGTTGCTTATGATAAACCTCATACACAAAATACAAAAAGTGAAATGCAAAGGAAGTTGGAAGTAAAAATGCAAAACAATAATGCTAGAAGAGAGATATTACAAAACGCAAACAACAATTCTGGTGCAGCTAATAATTCTAAAACAATAAAATTAACAGTAGCTGAAAAAGAAGCCGCAGCAGCGGCTGGCATGACTCCAGAGGATTATGCAGCACTAAGAGATATGGAAGATATAAATCAATATAATAGTTATAAGAGTAGGAAAAAATAATTAATGTTCTTTATTATTTGAAGCACAAAAAAATTCAAATAATAAGGAGAGATGAAAAATGCTAGATATTATGACAAGAAATGATTTTGGTGCTTTACTTACACCAATTCATAAAAAAATATTCTTTGATTCATACAATGAAGTAGAGAAAAAATATCCATTATTCTTTAAAGTGGATACAATGACTAAGAAAGACCAAACATACCCACATTTAGGAGCTTTTGGTCTATGGTCTCAAAACCAAGAAGGAAATAGCTTCAATGAGAGTGACTTCGAGCAAGGAGAAATCGCAAGCTTCGAAGCTAAACGTTTTGATAATTCTTATAGAGTTACATGGGAATTAATGCAAGACGACCAATATGGAGTAATGAGAGGTATTGGTAAAGGTGGTTCTGCCCAAGGACTTGGACGTTCTTTAAGAGCTACAGAGGAAACAAGTGCAGCTAATGTTATTAAAAATGGATTTACTAATGTTGGATACGATGGTAAACCACTATTTGCTACAGACCACCCACTAATTTCAAGTTCTGCTAAAGTTAGTAACGTACTTAACTTACCTCTTACAGACGAAAACTTAAAGAAAGCTTTAACAATGATGAGTACACAAGTTGACGAAGCTGATGTATTCATTGCAGCTTCTGCTAAACAATTAGTAGTATGTCCTGAATTAGAGTTCCAAGCTAAAGCAATTGTAAATTCTATTTTACAATCTGGAACAGACTACAACGACGTAAACACAGTTCCAAACTTAAAAATTGTTGTTGACCCATACTTATCAGACCCAACAGGAGCAACAAGAATATGGTTCATTCAAGATACAACAATTGATAACCTATTATTCTTAAGAAGAGAAGCTCCAATATTCGACTCTGAGAGATTAGAAGGAAAAATGGACTATAGAATGTTTGGATACACAAGATACGACGTTGGTTACTGCGATTGGAGAGGACTTGTTGGTTCTAAAGGTACTCAAGAAGAAATTGTAGTTCCTGGAGTACTTGGAACATTAACAATTCAAGTAGCAGCAGGTAGCGACGCAACTCATACTAAAGTAACAAGTGTAACAGGTCAAGGTACAGGAACACTTAAATACAAAGTAGGAGCAGACGTTACAAAACCATCTCTAAACGACGCAGATACAGGATATACAGCTTTAACACAAAACACAGATATTACTGTAACTAGTGGAGATAAAATCGTAGTTGTAGAGTCTGTAGAAGGAAAGATTAAAAAATCAAGTGAAGTAACTAACGTAGTTGTTGGTGCTTAATTATAACAACCATAGGGAAGCAATTAGCAATAGTTGTTTCCCTTTTTTAAAAGAAAGGAGCAAGAAAAATGTCAAGAGTAAGTGAACAAATAAGTAAATCAAATGCAACATCACAAGGAAGAACAGACGCAAATCTAGCTAATGACGCATTGCATTTAGGTGGTATTGAAGCTAACGATTATGCAACTAAACAATGGGTACAAGACTACCATGATGGCAAAGAAAATGCTTTAAAACAATATATAGATAGTCAAGACGCAAACGTGTTACAACAAGCTAAAGAGTACGCTAATTCTCAAATTAGAAATCAAGATTTTTCTAATTTTGCAGAAATAGGAGATTTACAAGCTTTAAATACCAATTTAAGTTCGCAAATAACACAAGGATTAACAGAACAAAAGAATTATACAGATAGTAAAACACAAGCAATAGTAGATGATGTAAATGCAAACTTCCAAGATGTAAATGGAGCTATTAGTACATTAAATGGAAATGTAAACAACCTTTTTCAATCTGTCAGTAATGGAAAGAGTGCCATAGCAGAGGCTATTACTGACAAAGGAGTACCAACCTCTGCAAATGATAGTTACTCAACAATGGCAGGAAATATTAGAGCAATTCCAACTGGTGGTGGAAGTGGAACAGACCCAAACTATGTAAACACATCAGACGCAGATGCAATACCAGAAGATATAAAAGTAGGTAAGACAGCTTATGCTAAAGGTCAAAAAATAATAGGAACATATATTCCAGATAATACGCCTATAGTTGGTATAGATACAAGTGATGCAACGGCTACATCAGGGGATATTATGTATGGTAAAACAGCGTATGCTAAAGGAATAAAACTAGTAGGTACTTTACTACAAGGTGATATAGAGGAAATATATGGATTAAGTATAGATGCCATAGCACCAAAATATTTAACAGAAAATAAAACGGACTTAGATACACAAAATCCTATAACAGAAGAATTAATAGCTTATTCAAAAGACTTGACTTATGTAGTAAGACTGGTACATATAGGCGATGATACATCTACTAAATATATCGAAAGCTTTAGTATTAATGATGATGGATATAGTATTATAGAAAATGTAGGTGGCTCAGGAAGTGCGACAATATTAAAATATAGATACACAATGGAAGAGTTAGGAATACCAGCAGATGAAACAATTAGTAGTATAGCTTTTGGTGCAAGAGGAATAGATGGCTCACAAAATAAATGTAGATTATTTATATCAACAGTTAAAAAAGTTGAAAGCAACTATGTTTGTATGGTGTATGCCTATACATATAATTTGCATAATAACGGAGAAATAAAAACAGAAACTATCAAAAGCTTTGAGATTTTAAATGAACAAAGAAGCGGTCTTGATACTTATCTTGTTACACCAAACTTGGATATGAATAGATTTGTAGTATTAACTACAGGTGGAAAATATAATGGGTCAGCATATATAATTAGTTGTAAATGCATGCCTGTTACTGGTGATGTGGGGGAAATTGTATCAAAAGTTACAAAAAAAATAGACCTTAGCGATGCTTATTATAGTGTTACTTTCTCTAGTAAATTATCAGCAAATTATAAATTTACAACAAATGATAAATATATAGTATATTGTGGTGCACAATTAAGTACAGTTAATTACTGTATGTATATTGAATTTGATAGTCAATATAATGTTGTTAATAGTCATGTACGAGATATGACTTATATGTATAACAATATAGTTGGTACAGATTTATTTATAACATATTCTACTAATACTATTAATTCATTACACGATATACAAATTGCAAGTTTTGCTTCAACAAGTGTCAATACTATAAAAACAATAAAAACTAATTCCAGCTATTGGACAATAGGGTATGCATTAGCAACAAATGATGTAGTAATTTTATTTAGAAAAAGTACTAGTGGTGTTTATGGAATAGAAATATATAATATTGATATTACAACTGTAGAAGATGGAGCAACAATAACACCAGACGCTATAATAACAACTAGTGCATACTGGAGTGTAAAAGATTTTACAAATAATTTAACAACTATATTTTATAGAGATATTAATGGTAAATTACTTAAATTAAATATGACAGAAGATATGCAAAATGTAATAGGTGTTAGATATAAAGATAAAGTATTCTATCGTTTAGATTATAATAGTTTAACAGCAACGCAAGCAGATGTAGTAGCAGGAAAAACATTTATAGGAAATAATGGTATGTTAGAGACAGGAACTCTGGAGGTGTAATAAAAATGATAAATGAGATAAAAATGCAAGAACTAAAAGACATGTTCTTTTATACATTTGGAATAGTACCGCTTCAAAACTACAATGTAGTAGGAGATGGAATAACAGATAATAGACTAGGAATACAACAAGCTATATATGACGCAATAGAAAATAAAGTAAAATATATATTTGTACCTAAAGGTAATTACTATTATTCTGGTCAATTGTTTAAAACAGATGAAGTAATATTCTTAGGTAACAGTGTAGACACACAAATACAAGGAATAGATATAAGACAATTTCCAGACTTATGGAAAGAAGCACAATCAACTACGCCAGCATTAGTTCCTATAGGTGGAGTAATTTTATATGCTGGAAAGAAAAACTTGTCTGTGGCTTATTTAGAGTGCAATGGGCAAGCAGTAAATACAACTGACTACTTAAGCTTATATGAAACTTTAAATAATGTTAGTGTAGATGAGGACACAGAAGAATTACCAGAAACATTTAACGTACCTAATCTTACTACAGGTCAAGAAGGTACAAAATACATAATTAGAGCTAAATAGGGAAGGAGGAAATATTAAATGGCAATAATGAGTAGAACAACAGCTAAGCAAGTTCTAGATGATATACAAACAAGACTTCCACATGAATATAGTCAAGAGAGTTTATTTCTTTGGATTAATGAAAGTATGAAAAAAATATATAGAGATTTAGCAATACAGAGTCAATATAGCTTTACAACCAGAGCAGGAGAAGAACTTTACTCTCTACCTGATGACTGTAGTATAGACATGATTAGTCATGTAACAAGAAGTGAAAAAGCTAGAAGTCAAGATAATCCTTATGACTGGGGAGGCTTTACAGAATTAAGAAGTTACCTACCTGAAGAGAATATGACAGTTGACGGATATTTCGATGGTAGAGAAGGACTACTTGGTTTATACCCTTGTCCTAAAGATGTAAGAAAGATAGATGTTTATTATTGGAAAAAGCCAGATATGATAACTAAAGAGACAGATTTTATACAGCTAAATGATAATTATATAGACTTAGTTAAATACAACGTAATGTCTATTATAGCAATGAGCGGACATAATCCAGATATAGAACTAGCTAATGAATATATTCTTTTATATAACAACTTAGTTACACAAGCAAATGAAGCAAAGAATGAGCAACAGCAAAGATATCCAGTAATTAGAGATATAACCAAACGTAATAGAAGGAGGAGAAGGCTATAATGCAAAAGTTACCTTATTTGAACAATGTAAATTACAAAAGCAATAATCAAATAAATTACTTAGCTGGTGGAATAAGCAATATCTATCCTCCTGAAAACATACAAGATGATGAAGTTCAAGATATGTATAACATGTGTTTAGATAACTACCCAGCAATTCGTACGAGAATAGGTAGAACAATGATGAGAAATCCTGGTTTAAAAGGAGAGAAAATAAAATACTTTGGAGTTGCTGGTGTAAAATATCTATTTTATATACAAGGAACTCAGTTAAAGGATATGGACGGAACAGTAATATCAGAAGGAATAACTGGGACTAAGTTTAATCATGTATATTATGCAGATGGTAATCAAGAATACATGATTTTATATGGAGAAGGTGTAACAGCAACAAGACATAAGCTTCCTTTATCTCCTGTTAATACACCAGAGATAGTACCGCTTCCAAGTGAATGTGATAAGTTTGAACACATGTGCTATCACAAAAATAGAATGATAGCAAGTAATGGAAATATGTTATATTTTAGTGCTTTGCAAAATCCAATGGACTGGGCTACTACAGAAGATAGTAGAGTTGATAGAGTAGAAAACTGTAATCAAATAACGGGGCTAGTTAGTTTTGATGATAAATTAATTGTTTTTTCTCAAAAGAATATGCACTTGTATTATGGAAGTAATGTAATTGCAGGAGAAACAAATAGTTATACTTGTGTAACCTTAGACAATAATATAGGGTGTTATGACCAATGCACTATAAAAGTACATAATTCTTATTTATATTGGCTATATGGTCGTTCTATCTATGAATATGATGGTAGTACGATTAGAACTATTGATAGAGCAGAGAGTAATAACGGTATGACTGGTGGAATAAGAGAGTTTTTAGAAGGAATAACAATAAATGAAGCAAAGAATGTATCTGTTGCAGGAAGTGAAGATAAAGTATATTTCTGGTTTCCAGATTATAAATACTTTCTTATCTTTGACCAAAGACTTAGAAAATGGACTAAAGAGTTACAACCAGATAATGTAACTGATGAACTTTATTATACAACAATATGTGATAGCTATGCAGATTTAAACTTTTCTCAAACACCTCAACCAGTATATGCTTTAACAGCAAATGGAACCATCTATGAACTAACAGGTGGAAGAAAAGACGGAACTGAATATATTCGTACATATGGGGAAGACGAATTTACAGATGAAGAAGACATAGTCTATAAAGAACAAATACCATTTTATTTAAAAACAAAAGAATTTAAAAATGGAGTAATAAGTAAAAAGATACAACTAAGCAAGATATGGTTTTTCTACGATTTAGCAGAAAATAGTAAAGTAGATATCAAAATACTTGCAGACAATGGTAAGAAAGTACATTTAATAGAAAATGCTTTAAAACCAGGTAATAATATGACAGAAGCAATATTAGTTCCAAATGATATGCAAAATGTAAATTCCTATACTTTTGAAATAAGAGGATATGGAGATTTTAGATTAAGAGCAATGGAAAGAGTAGATAGGACAAACCCTAGATAAATGTATTTTAGAGAATATGATAGCTCATCATCTACTCTAAAAGAATGGGCTAAGCAATTAAACGTCGTAAATAAAGGTAATTATCCACTATATTCTACAGTGGAACAAACTCTTTCTCATTGGCAAAGTATATTAAATCAAAATATAGGAACAAATACTTTTGGACTATCTGGAACAGCAGAAGCAACCATATCAAATTGGAAAGATAAATTAAATGTTATTTATAACAAATAGAAAGGAGATATATAAATGCCTAACACTTTTCTAAATACAGGAAGAACTGCAACTGTAAGAGCTACAAGTAATCCGCAAGCAAATGTACAACAAGTACAACCTACAAATGCTCAAGCAGCTCAAACTCAAGTTAATCCTGTTCAATCTGTACAAAATAATAATACAGCACAACCAAGTACTAATAATCAAACTCAAAGTAATAATTCTATTAATCCTATTACAATACCTATTCAAATACAACCAACAGTAGCAACTCAAAATACACAACCTCAAACGCAGTCAGTACAGCCACAACAGAATTTACAAGTACAACAAAGAAGTAATGTGGCTCCTACACCTCAAACTTATCAAGCACCTCAATACAATAATAATGTAATAGATTTTAACCAAATCTATTCTAGTTATCAAAGTGCTTATGGAAATAATAATTATACTACAAACATAGGAGCAAGTGGAATAAAGAAAACAAGCATAGGAACCACTATTGTAACACCAACCACGGCTAATATGAATAGTGTTGAAGGTATGTATCAAAGTGCATATTCTAACACTATAAATAGTTTAATATCAGAAATGATAACACAATTAGAAAACGGATTTCAATATGATCCTACACAAGATGGAGCTTTAAGAGTGGCTAGTGAATATGCTGCTAATACAACAATGCAAAGTTTAGCAGGAAGTGGTGTTTTAAATAGTTCTTCTACTGCTGAAAGAGTTGCAAGAGTTGTAAGTGAATTAGTTCCACAATATGAACAATTAGCATATACAAGATGGACTGATTATATAGGTCAATTGTCAGATACAGCACAATTAGTTATGAATTATGACGCACAACAATTTGAGTATTGGAAGGACGCAAAAGATAGAGAGTTCCAAAATAAACAATTTGAATATCAAAAACAACAAGACGCACTAGAAAATGCATGGAAACGTGTAGATGAATTAGGTTATGTTGATAATAATGCAAGTGCTATTTTGGGAGTTCCAGTAGGTACTTTATCAGGAGAAGCAAGACTTGCTAAGGAGCAACAAGAATTTGAATTGGCTAAAATGAGAGAACAAGCACAAATTGAATATGAGAACAATAAAGCATTATATCAATTAAAAGCAGAGTTAGATAAAGACCAAGCTAAATATGCTTATGAATTAGAGAAAGCATATGGTGGGAGTTCTACTTCAAGAAGTTCAAGTAATACAACAAGTTTAAGTACATATCAAGACATTATTAATAATAGATGGGCTAATTACGATGAATTTAGCAGAAAATATACAGTAGATGATAATGTTGGACTATATAACTATTTAGTTTCTGAATATTATGCAGGAAGATTATCCTCATCTGACTTAGCAAACCTAACAGCTATGTATAATGTAACTCAACCAACAGACGCGGAAATAGCTCAAGAAGAGAGACGAAAATATCTTGACAGTTTAGAACAATATATGTAGGAGGTGGAATAATGCCACAAGATGAAGAAGAAAAGAAAAAAAGAGAAGAAGAAGCAAGAGCAATAATTTCAAGTAATAGTATAGGGAGTTCAATAAATTCAATTAATTATGCTAATATGAGAGGAACTCCATTAACCAGTAAAAATGACAATGAACAATATTTTATAAATAAAGTAAATGAAGCAAACAGTATAATTAATTCAATTAATCCAAGACAGAATGTTCCAGCACCTTCTACTACTGATGAAGAACGAGAGCAAGGACATAAAAATGTGCAATCACTTTTAGATTTAATGGATAGAAATATAGAGCCAGAAATAGAAAAAACAAGTAATGTTCAACAAGAAGAAAATAATCCAAATGCTAATCATAGATTTAGAATAAATGGAACAAAATCTAAAGAAGAAATAGATAAGCAAGTACAACAAGCAAGTTCTTTAAATGTGCAACCAAATACTAATAACACTAATAATGTTAAAAGCATTACAGACCGTGATATAAAAGTAGGTCTAGCTTCACAAGCAGATACACAGAATGCAAAAGAATTAACAAATACTAACATTAATGCTATGACCGAAGCAAATAGAAAAAACGAAAATATAGAAAAAGGTGGACTTTCTAAATTTGAAGAAATGTTAGATACATTTTTTGATAATATAATTGGAGGAGTAAAACAAACTGTATCAGGTTTAGCAAATGTTGTTACTACTGGTGCAGCTTTAGGCATAAGAGGGTTAGAAGGTGCAGCAGGAATATTAGGACTAGAAAATGCAAGAAATTCATTAAATGAAGCTTATAACTCAATAGTTAAAACAGGAAGTAATATTAATGAAATAGCTAACTATGAAAGAACAGTAAACAGTCAAATAGATGATGATTTAACAAAAACTGTTGGAGATGTAACAAATGTAATTTCTAATATGGTTTCATCACAAGTTATAGGATATGCAATTCCAAGCAGTGTACCTGGTGTTGTAATACAAGGTTTATCTGTAGGTGGAAATTCTGCTCAAGAAGTACTAGATGAAAATAAAGATAATATTGGACAAGCAACATTAACTGGTATTGCAAAAGGTTATACATCTTATTTAACAGAGAAAATGTTTGACGCTAACATACTTACTATGGGAACTAATAAAACCAGTATTCAAAAATCAGTTGATAAGTTAATATCAGATAGATTAAGCTCAAAATTAGGTAAAGAAGTAGCTAATAAAACAGTAGGAATAATAGGAGAAAACGCAGAAGAGTTGGTAGAGGACAATGTTGATAATTTAATAGATAAGCTTATTAACAATAAAGATTTACCAGGATTTAAAGAATGGTGGAATAATACAACAGAAACTGCTAAGGTCACTACTTTATCAACATTGATAATGAGTATGGTAGGATTAGGTGGAGAAAGTTTTCACAATAAAGAAATTGATATGGAAGCAGATTATTGGATAGATCAAGCTCAACAAATAATAGAACAAGAAGATATGGCAATACATTTTAATCCTAGTGAAGTTAAAACTTTAAACGACACTAAAGACTTCTATATAACAAGATTTACACAAGATGGAGAGATTGCTAATGTAGTTCCAACAAGAGGGAAAACAATAGCAAATCCTAATGAAAACTTAAATATAAAGCCTGCAATAGTAAGAGATAATATAACTAACTTTTATACTGTTATAGATGAAGATACTGGAATTGTATTAGATAGTACACCATATAATACAACAATAGAAGCTGAAAGTGGTTTTAATGAAAAAGTAAATAAATTATCTGATTTACAAGTAAGAGATATTAACCAAAAGATAAGTAAAGCAAATTACGCAGTTACTAATGAATTTACTAGAGTTATTAATGAAGCTAAAAACGAATTATCTCAAATGACACCAACAGATTATGGAATAAATACAAGACAAAATACACAACAAAATCAAGAGAAGGAAAGACAAAATTTTGAAAATATAAACAAAACAATTAACCAAATATCAGATAAAAGTGTTTATAACCAGACAGCAGTTGATAATTTATTAACAACCGTAAGTAATAATATGGATAATATTGAATATGTTCCAGAAGATAATAGCGGTGGAGTATTATATTCTTTTGACAATGACAGAAATATAACAGGGCAACAAAATATAAATAGCAAAGTTTATACAGGTAAGAAAATAAAAAGTATAGTAAATACAGCTATACAAAATGCTGATACAACAAATCTATATCAAGAAACGAATATAGATAGCACCCAGACGTCCTCAGAGCCAAATTCAAGCAATTTCTATACTAATCAAGGTAATAACTATACTAATGATACTGGATATGCTGTACAAGATATTAAGAGAGTAACAAAGCCTTTTGATAATCAAGAAAGTTATTCAAGAGATGATATGGTAGATATATGGAATAACCAAGTATCTAACAACAACTATGACGCATATTATGATAACAATGGTAACATAGAAAGATACATTGCTATTGAAGAAGAAGGTAAAAATATTGTTGTAAATCAATACGATAATAACGACAATGTAGTAAAAAGTGAGGTTATATCAAACGAGAATGGAAGATATAAAGCTAGTGATATACAAGATACCCTTAATAGAGTTGCAAGCCTATATGACGAAAATAGACCAATAAAAGGACAAAGAGATATAGAAGGCAACGAAGTTTTGAGCATGAAGAAAAATAATAAAAATAAAGATACTACCTTAGCGTTACCTAAAAATCAAGGTGTTGCTAATTCACGGTAGTACCTCTAATAACAATATATCACAAAGTAGAGACATTATCAAATCTATTGAAAAGTTTGAAAAGGCTAAAAATAATATAGATAGAGAAACAGTTGTAAATATTGCTAATAGTTTAGATATAAAGATTAAAGAAGGAGCTACTAAAATTGAAAATACAAATATGTCTAAACTAGCAGGTAAGAACAAAACTCCTAATATTATAACTATTGATGAATTATTCAAAGATTTAACTAGTAAAAATATTAAGGAATATAGAAAAGAAGCTGAAAGCATTGCTAATAATCTTTATAGAGATAAACTAGTAAAAATATTTGATACACAAACAGAAACAGAAATAAATAAAAGTGGTATTGAAAAAACTCTTTCTGGAAACATTACTAAAAGTAAAATTCAAAGCATTAATAAATTACAAGATATTATTGAACAAGGAATTTATGGTTATACTACATATAATCCAGATGACAATAATGGAATACTTTATCATCATTTCTTCACACCAGTAAATTATCAAAATAAAAATGGATTAATTAGAGTAGTTATAAGAGAATTTACTAATGATAATTCATTAAATGATAAATATTATTATCATCAACTTGAATTTATTAGCAATAAAAAAATAGAAGGTATTAACGCCTTACCCCAAATTAATGGAAATAAGGAAATTAAGTTTTTACCTTCTACTAAGAATAGTATACCACAAAATAATCAAAGTGTCAAAAATAAAACAAAACAGACCCAAACACAAAAGGCAATAAACTCTTTAGAAGATATAAAGACAAAATACAAGAGTCAAACAGACCAATTAAATATATTTGAAAATGAAGATAATACTATAAGTATTAATAATTTAGTTGTAAAACAAAATTTAAGAAATAAAGGAATTGGTCAAAATATTCTTAATGATATTATTGATTATGCTGATAAGAATGGTAAAACAATAACTTTAACACCTACCAGCCAATATCTTACAAAAAATAGATTAACAAATTGGTATAAGAAAAATGGTTTTGTAGAAAATAAAGGTAGAAATACAGATTATTCTATTAGTGATACTATGTATAGGCTTCCTAAAAATAATACTCAAAATAACAAAAACATCAAAGACAACAGTGTCAGAGCTATGAGAAAAAATACTTCAAGAAGTGATACAGTAGTTGACAATCATGGTAGAACTTTAACTAAGCAGCAACAAGAATATTTCAAGGATAGTAAGGTTAGAGATGAAAACGGAAATTTACAAGTTGTATATCATGGTATTAACGATTTTGGTTTTACAGAATTTAAAAGAAACTTTAATTATTATACAAGTAGAGAAGATGTTGCTAATACCTATACTGGAAATAACGGAATATATAGAGGTTACATAAACATAACAAATCCAATAATAATAGACGCAAATAAAGAAAAATGGTCTATGATAGATATTGACAATATTAAAATTAATGGAATTAACGATATAAGAAAGTTCCTAAATCAACAAGGAGCTTCTATATGGCAAGAAAATGGAAAGACAAGAACATCTACAGCAGATTTAGTCCAAGCAATATCAGACGCAATAGATGAAGGTGAAATAACCGCTGACGGAATTATTATACAAAATATCTATGATGAAGGAAGTTATAATAGTGGAGAAGCAAAACTAGGTACAGATTATATAACATTTAAAAGTAATCAATTCAAAAATTTAGATAATTCTTCTCCTACTTCTAATAATGATATAAGGTATATGAAAAAGAGTAATTCAAGAAATAGAACAAATACAACTAATAATTCTAAAAAATTAATAGCTCAACATAATACATCAGAAGAAAAATTAATGGAAGCATTAGACTTAGGAGCTTTACCAGTACCAAGTATAGCTATAACAAAATCAGACACACCTATTTCTAATTATGGAGATATTACATTACTATTCAACAAAGACACAATAAATCCAACAGACAGAAGAAATGTAGCTTATAATAGTGATATTTACTCTACAAGAAGACCACAAACAGTAAACAGCTTAGATAAGAATAAGGTTAAAACCTTCGAAAAGTCTATGAATGATAAAGGTATAAGTTATGGTTATATAAGTCAGATTGAAGAATACATACAAGATAATGATTTTACAAGAGCTAAAGATACAATAAGATATGAACTACAAAAAGCTAATCCAGATATTACAGAGCAAGAAATAGAAGATAGCTTTACAGAAGCAATAGAAACTATTAAAGATAAACGTATATTAAGAGAAGATGTTGACCCATATACTCCTAGTGGCAACAGGAAAAGTATTGAACAAATGTCAGTTCCATATACACTAGATAATATTGTTAGATTAATGACTAAAAAATCTAATAAAGGAGCTGAAAGTAATAACTTTGCAGGTCTTCCAGAAGTAAGAGCAAATCTTTCACAACAATTCAAAAATGTTGAAGAAATGCACCAACAGGAAAACAATCTTGTTTCAACAGAAGAAATGCAAAAGGTAAAAGAACAACTAAATGATGAATTTTACAACTTAATAGACGAAATAGGAAAATATGATAAGGTTGAGAGATATTTTGGTAGTGCTGATACAGTTGCTAATGCACTAAATGAAACAGCAAAATCTAAAAATATTTCAAAAGAAGTACTAGAAAATGAACTTGATTTTGTTTCAATAACAAATGTTCCAGACAAAACACTTCAAAAAGCAATTGATTTTTTGAATAGTTTAAAGAATGTTCCTACTGAATACTTTGAAGTAAAGCCACAAAGAGCGGTTGGTTTAAATGAAATTCAAAGTGCCATTGTACCAAAAAATACTTCTAAAGAACTTATAGACAAATTAAAAGAAAATAACATTCCTATTACTTATTACGATACTCAACAAGAAAGAAATAAAATAATTGCAAATGAGACAGAAAATAAAAATATACGTTTTGCTAAGAAAACAGCTAAGACACCTAAAGTAGAGGGAGAAATACTAGAGCCAGGACAAACAAATGCACAAAGAGAAAGTAATTACATAGAGCAAGAAATAAGAAAAATAGAAGAAAGTGGTAATTGGGACGACAGTATTCCTGTAACAAGAATGACTGATATAAGAAAAACGATTGAAGATTATCTAGGTATTGGAGTTCAAAAAGGACGTTTTAGACAACAGGCTTATGGTATTTATAAAGGAAATAGAGATGTAATAAGAACTAAAGAACTTAAAGACATTGATACAATCTTGCATGAGACCGGACATGCTTTAGACATTGGAAAAAGAATAAAACTGGATAAAGAAAGTATCTCAAATGAACTTCTAAAAGCAGTAAATAGATATGGTGGATATGAAGCTGAAACAAGAGAAGTACAACTTGAAGAAGGTTTTGCAGAAGTAATAAGAGAATATACTATTGTACCTAATCAAGCTAAAATTGATTATCCTCAAACTGTTGAGATATTAGAAGGTATAAGACAAACAGATAAAGATTTTAATAAATTTATTACCGATGTACAACAGCAAACATACAATTACATACATCAAAATCCAGAAAATAGAGTTTTAAGTAACCAAAGCATAGGAGAAAGGACAGATAAACCTAAGTGGTCAAAAGAATATATACAGCAAGAAGTAATGAGAAATATCTATGATAAAGATATTTCAATTAAATATGCAGTAAATGAAATGCAAAAGGTAAATGGTAAATCTACAAACGATTTAAAAGCGAGTGAAAACGCATATTATTTAACAAGACTTTCTAGTGGTATTGGAGATAAAGTTGTATCTATGCTATCTAAAGGCTATATAGATGAAAATGGAAATAAATTAATGCCAGGGCTAGAACAACTAGGAGAAATACTTGGAAATAGTGAGAAAAGATTTAATGACTTAAGAGCTTATCTAGTAGCACAAAGGGATTTAGAGTATAAAGCTAAAACATTAAAGACAGGTATAAGAACAATGGATAGTAAAGCTGTTGTAGAGCAATTTAAGAATGATAAACAAATACAAGAAGCAGCTAAAATTGTATATGATACTCTAGATGGTGTTATGCAATATGCAGTAAATAACGGATTAATAGACCAAGAAACAGCAAATAGCTTACGAGAAAGCAATGCTTTCTATGTACCTATGCAAAGGGTTTTAGAAGGCAACAAAAACAATGTAGGTAGAAGGGGAGCAGTAGCAGATATTATAAAAGCTAGAACTGGAAGTGAACTTGATGTAAAAGATGTTTTAGAAAATATTGTTGCAAATTGTGCTAACATAATTCAACAAGTAGAAAATAATAACATTTTAAAAGCACTATATAATCAAGGAGAACAAGTTGGTATGACCGGTAAAATTTACGATGTTATAGACGCACCTATGATAAAAATAGGAACTGCTAAATTAAGTACTTGGGAAAGAGAATTAAGAAATCAAGGGGTTGACACAACTGAATTAAACCTAGAAAAAACAATTGATTTATTTGCACCCAATAACAAAGTAGATACAAATAATCTTATTACAAGTTTTATAAATACAAATGGAAAAAGAATATATTTACAATTTAATGATGAAGTATTGTTCAATTCTTTAATGAATATGGATAAAAAGTTTATGAGTACTGTTTTAAATATAAATAGGAAATTAAATATGCCTTTAAGATATGGTGCTACAATGGCTAATATTGGTTTTGCAATTCCAAATATGATATCAGATACAGCACAAGCAACAATATTTAGTGAAGCTGGCTTTATTCCAGTAGTAGATAATGTAATTGGAATAATGGATATTTTATCAGTTCAAAATAAATCTGCCAGAAATTTCTTTAATAAAGTTGTTCCTGGATATGCAAATAGAATAAATACTTTATATGCTATATATGAACAAACAGGAGCTACAAGTGCAACAAGAATGAGTCAATATAGAGAAAAAACTCAAGCACTTATGAAAGATGTTTATGGTACAAAAAATAGTGAAGTTCTAGGAATAAAAGAGAAATTTAAACCTTTAAAAAGACTTTTAGATATAATGACATATATTCCAGAATTATCTGAACAAAGTACAAGATTTAGAGTTTTTGAAAAAAACTTAGACTTATATAGAAGTAAAGGTATGTCAGAAACAGACGCAAGAATACAAGCAGCCTTACAGAGTAGAGACGCGACACAAGATTTTGGAAGAACTGGTAATGTTACAAGAGAGATAAATCAATTAATACCTTTCTCTGCTGCTAGAGTTGGAAGTGCTTATACATTTGCAGAAAAAGTAAAAGCTAACCCTAAACGTGTTGCAAGTAGAATGGCTATATTAATTGCAATATCTACAGCCATAAAAGCAATAGGTTATGATGACGATGAAATAGAAGAATTAAATCAAAGAAAGAAAGATGATAACTTTGTGCTAAAAGTCGGCGACCAAATTATAACTATTAAGAAGCCACAAGGAATACTTAGAAGTATTATAAACCTAGGAGAATATGTACAAGACTTATTTACAGGACATATTGAAGAAGGTAAAGAAGGAGAAAGACTAACTGAATGGGTTACTAATGCAATAATGGATAATATGCCAGCAGACAGTGTAACAGGTTTAGTTCCTAATATGATAGCTCCTGTAGTTGAAAATGCGATTAATAAAGACTTGTATTATAACTCTGATATAGTAAAGAGTTATGATTTAGAATTACCAGATAATGAACAATATTATGATTATAATTCTCAACTTGCAATATGGCTAGGACAGATATTTAATTATTCTCCTGCTAAGATAGATAATTTAATAAGTGGATATTTGGGAGGACTTGGAACATCTGTAACAAATGTTATTGACTGGATAGCTGGTAAAACTGGAATAACAGTAGAACAACCAAATATGGGAGCAGAAGATAGTGCAGTTGGAAAAAGATTTTTTGTAAACGTAAACTCTAACAGCCAGAGTGTTGACGACGTTTACACACTAAAAACAGACTTAACAAAAAAACAGAATGGTGGTACAATAACAGAGGAAGAAGAAAAGCAACTTGAAGCATTAACAGAAGCAACAAGTAATATGGCTAAACTTAATAAACAAATAAAAGAGATCAAGAAAAGTTTAACATTATCTGCTAATGAAAAAGCTGACCAAATAAGAGTTTTACAACAACAAAAAACAGATACAGCAAGAAAAGCACTAGGAAAAGACCTTCTATTTTCTGAAAATCAACAAGCAATTGAAAGCACACAGTTCTATCCTTCACGAGACACCTTAAGTCAAAACAAAAGAACTCTAACACTTACTTCTGAAATGAAAAAAGAATATGAAGAAGTAGCAACCGAATATTACCAAAAATACGAAAAGCAAGGAATATATAGCGAAGAAAAGCTAGAACAAATAAAACAAAAAGCAAAAGACTATGCTAAGAACTATTTAATGAAAAAATATAAAAGCGAATTAGTAAAGTCTGGAGAATAATTAATAAGGGTTATTACAATAAGTGTAATAGCCCTTTTATCTTTATTTAAAGGTGGGAAATATGGAAGGAATAACAAGTATAATAATTAGTTTAACAGCCTTAGTTACAGCAATAGCAGGACTCGTAGTAGCAATTGCAAAAGCAAAAAAAGAAATAGAAAATTCTATTCCAAAAAAAATAAAAAACCAGATTAATATTGATAATGAAATTATAAAACGTATGGAGAATTTAAAAGAATATCTAAATGCGGATCGTGTGCAAGTCTATGATTTTCATAATGGCGGACATTACGCAAATGGTAGAAGTGCTTTAAAAACATCTTGTACATATGAAGTATGTAGAAGTGGTTGTAGAAGTTATCAAATGTATTTACAAGCAATACCTCTTAGTTGTATACCACAATTTGTAGAAACATTGCTTAATAAAGAAGAGTTAAAGATAAATAATTTAGAAGATATAAAAGAAAATATGAACTCTACGTATCACTTGAAGAAAGACCAAGGAGTAAGAAGCTTCTTTGATGTAGTAATTTATAATAAAAATAAAGAACCAATAGGCTTTTTAGCAGTTCAATATTTAACAGAAAACAAAGTGAACTTTAGTCACAACGAATTAAACGAAATATTAAAATTAAAATTCTTTATAGAAGAAAACTTAGAGAAAATGACAGCAAAAAAATCTAAATAGGAAGGAGGGATACTATGAGTAATAAAGTATATGATGTTTTAAAATGGATAACACTTATATTTTTACCAGCATTAACAACTTTAGTTGGTGTTATACTGAACAGCTTTAATGTTGGTTGTACAGAAATAGTCTTAACTATAATGACAGCAGTAACAACATTCTTAGGAGCTATACTTGGAATATCTAATATTAATTATAAAAACAAGGAGTGATAATTATGGCTACAAATATACCATTAACAGGTGCATTTAGAGTAACATGTGAATACAAAAGAAAAGGAGACTGGGCTGCTGGTTGGCATACAGGAATTGATTTAGTTGGAGATGATACAATTTACGGTACTTGTGATGGAACAGTAACAAAAATAGGTTGGGATAATAGTTATGGAAATTATATTACCGTTAAAGCTTCTGACGGGAAATATCACTGGTTTTGTCATTTAAGTAAGGTAACTTGTAGTGAAGGAGATAAAATAAGCCGTACGACGAAAATAGGAGTTATGGGTAGTACAGGAAATTCAACAGATAAACATTTGCATTTCGAAATAAGAAATTCTAGTAATAAATACGCAGATAATTCAAACCCAGCAGGCTATATGGGAATACCAAATAAAGTTGGAAGTTATAATACTCCTAATTATCAAATTGGAAACACAACGGCTTCTAGTAATTCAAATACAACAGGAGAACTAAAAACATTAAATCATAATACTAATTTAAGAAAAGCCCCTACAACATCTGCTGATATATTAAGTTTATACATACCAAATACAACATTATATGTTTTAGAACCTAGTGTAGCAGTAGCTGATGGATATACTTGGGATAAAGTAAAAATACGTGTAACTGGAGAAGAAGGTTATATGATAAATAAAAATTATAAATAAAATAGGAGGTAAAATATGTTAAAAGGTTTTGATGAAAATGGAAATATGCAAAATGTAAAAGTAAGTGAAAATGGAGAAGTGCTTGTAAAAACATCTGGAGAAACTAGTGAAAATCAAGAAGAAACGACATTGAACGCAAGTGTACAAACAGTTGGAACAACAGCTACTACAATTGCAATAAATAAAAAAGTAACACAAATAGATATAGCAAATTATAGCGAAGAAGCAAATATAACATTAACCGCTGGTGGAGTTAGTGCAGTAATAGGAGCTAATATTGCAACTACAATTAAATTAAATAAACAAGTAGATAACATATCTCTAGTTTCTACAGTAGCAGATACTAAAGTACAATTAGTTGTAAGTGGGGTGGAGTAATATGGCAATTAAATTTTTAAATAAAGGAAATAGCAAAAGTATCCCAAATATCTTTATGCAAGAAATAGAACCTTCTATTAAAAATGGTATATGGCTTAAGAGTTCACAAACATTTAATAATTTAATAATCACTGATAAACTGTCTAGTGCCCCAGTATTTACAAATATATATAGTGTTGAAAATTTACCAGAAAATGCTACATATAGTAATACACGTTTATTTAAATATAATGGAAATATTTATATAGCTCAAAATAACTTTTTAGGTATATTAAATTTAGAAGATATGACTGTTACACAAGTATATAATACCTTACCTTTTACTATACATGAATCAGACTATTATACAAATATAGTAGTAGTTGGTAATGACATTTTTGTAGGAAAAATTTTTTCAAATAAAATTATAAAATATAACTTGGAAGAAAACACAGTTGAAGATTTTATTACATTACCAAACTCCGGTAGACAATTTACATTGTCTTATTATAACGGAAATCTATATGTAATAGTCTACTATAATTTTAGCTTTTTTTATAAAATAAATATATCTCAGAAGATAGTAACAAGTCTAGCTTATCCAGACAATAATGACAATTACCTAAACGGTACTAATAGTGTTGTAGCAGGCAATAAAATGTATATGTTTTCAGGTGTATCAGCAAATGAGAAAGCATTTTGCTTTGATTTAGATACAGAAATATATGAAAACTTACCAGACATAGCTATAGAAGATTATGGCTTTAATAGACTATACTATGGTACAGTTTTATATTATAATAATGTTTGTTACATATTAGGTGGAAGTGAAGGAATAAATGGTATTATAACTTATAACATACAAACTAAAACATACGGTGTAATATCTTCTACAGGATATTCAAACCAAATGGGTATATTTGTAGATAATATTGCATACATATTTGAAAGCAAAAAAGTTTCTTTATTAGAAATACCATTCTTGAATTTTAAAGAAAAAAGTATCATTTTAGATATTAGCCAAAATACATATACAACTAAATTAGTAGAATATGATACAACTAATATTACTGGCGATATTACATTTAAATTTAATGATGCTAATTATAATGATGCAAGTAATAAATTAATACAAACATTACCAACTTACTATGGTAATGGAACAGAATGGATTAAATTTAAAAATTAATTATAACTATATGGTGGAAGAAGTATATATAAAATAATAAGCATAGTAGCTAGAATTATATCTAGCTGCTTTTTCTTCGACAGTTTTCGACACAATATTTTTATAAAATATGATACAATTGTTGAAAGGAGATGATAAATATGACAATTCAAGAAGCTTATTTAAAATCTCTTCAGAAAATAAAAGAAGAAAAAATTAAAGACATAAAGGAGTACACAAAGTTAGCAAAAAAAGAAAATCTTTTAAATGCAACATCACTAGAATATATTTCTAGGAAAGACTTCAATAACTTAATAAAAAACCAGGATATTTAGTCCTGGTTATTTTTATTATTATATTTCTTTTCTAAATAATCTTCTGCTATAATATGTGAATATACAGATATTGCAATTGAAATAGAACATAATATATAACCTAAAATGCTATTGAAACTTTCATAGAAGAATATAAAAGTAATTCCCCAAACAAAAAAAGTATTAATAGCAAAAATGTATGGAAAAATCTTTTTTAAAAGTTTAGTCAAAAATTCATATATATTATTACTTCTATTCATAATTATTCTTCCTCCTTAATTAGATTTGTTGTAGGAGGTCTTTGGGTTGGTAATAATAGCAATATTAGTAAAACTATATATACGATATAATTAAAAGCAGGAATACCAAAAATAAATAAAACATACACAAATAAAAAATATGGACTTATATTTGCGTCACGTAATCTTTTAATTTGCATGATAATATTTAATACTAAAAATGAAAAATATAGAAAATCTTGATACCTATCTATGTAGAATCCATAACTGTACATATTTTGAATTACTATACCTAAAAGAAGTAATAATAACAAAATTAATAGTGATACTCCAAAAAATATCCAATAATTCTTTCTTGAACAATATTTTGATTCAAATAAATTTGTTATTTTATTTAATACTTTATCCATTGTAACATCTCCTAATATTTTCTTTAGTTTATTTTTTTTATTATATCATTATGAATTATAAATTTCTATATTTTTTGATATTTTTAGATATTTTTTATGAAACATTGATAATCATTTACAAAAATCCTTTTTTTTGTTATAATATATTAAATTTAATGTTTTATATAAAATAGAGGTAACAAAAATGGAAAAGGAAAAATTAAAGGAAGAATGTATAAAACTATTTCTTAGTGGAAAAAGTTACACAGAGATAGCAAAACTGACCAACTATTCGAGGCAACATGTATCAAATTTAATAAAAAATGATAAAAGAATAAAAGAAAAGTTAAATAATAAAACTGTTAAAGTCTATAAATTAAAAAATAGATCCAGAATGAATATACCAATAAATGCGGAATTTTTAAGAAAAATAGGTGTTAGTAAGAATTGTGAAAAGGAAGATTTTGTTGAAGTTCATTTAGACGAAAAAAATAAAATAATAACAATAAAAAAATTGTAAAATGTGTAAGAAATAATATATTTACTTACATATTTTTTTACCCTCACTTGCATTTGCACTGTGCTTATGTTATTATGTAAAGTATGGGGGTGAAAAAATGAAATTAAATTATTTTGAAATACCAGAAATACTAAAAAATTTTTTAAATTATTTATTAGGTATAAAAGGATATTCAATAAATACTGCAGAAGCTTATTGCGGAGATTTACTTATGTTTTTTCACTTTATAAACGAATATCTTAACTTTAATATTTCTATAATGAAATTTAATGCTTTAATATTATTTCAAGTAAAAAAAAGTGATGTTATAGCTTTTTTAGTTCATTGTGGCTTTTCAAAAGATAATTCTGCTAATACAAGGCAACGTAAACTTGCAGCTATAAGAACATTTTATTGTTGGCTAATTACTACGACTCCAGGAGGTTATAATCAAGAAAACCCAACAAGAGAAATACCTAATATAGAAAAGATAGAAAAAATACCTAGACATCTGTCATTAGATCAAGCTAAAAAGATTCAAGAAATATTTACAATAAAAAATTCAAGATTTCCTATAAGAAACAATGCAATAATCTCTACTTTTCTATCAACTGGTGCAAGAGCTTCTGAATTAATAAATGCAAATTTAAAAGATGTAAATTTAAAAAATAATACATTAACCGTAATAGGAAAAGGAAATAATGAAAGAATATTATATCTAAATAAGACTTGTAAAGAAAAATTAAATAAATATATCGAGCAAAGAAATAGAAATAAAAAAGTAATTAGTCTTAATGAACCATTATTCTTAAATAAAAACGGCTCTAGGATTGGTATAGATTGCGTAGAGAATATTTGTGAAAAAGCTTTTGAACTCATGGGACTTAGTAATTGTGGATATACAACACATACATTAAGACATACAGCAGCAAGCATGATATATATATACGTAACACAAAATATTTTAGTATTAAAAGAATTTTTAGGTCATAAAAGTGTTGCAACAACACAAATATATACTCATATTTATAACGAACATATAAAGGAAGCTGTGGATAAAAATCCATTAAATAATTTTGAAAAAACTGCAAATAGGGAAGAGGAGGTAGCGTAAATTGAACAAGTTGGATTTTGATATAAATTCTATTAAAAAAAATAAAATAGAATTATTAAATTGTCAAGTAGATTTAATTTTAAGAAGTTTAGAATTTTATTCATATACATATAATTATATTTATCCAAGACGAGGAAAATCTGAAACTTTAGAAGAAAATTTAAGAAAAAATTTAGTTCGTGATACTTATCATCAAATTACTAGTCAATTACATATTAACGAACATATTTACGATGATTATAATAAGTTTAAAAAAGATTTTGAAAAAGTTGCGTAAAATCTATTGACAGCGAAAAAAAAATATGATATTAAAATAATAATAAATTTTGATTAGTATTCTATGAAAAAACGACGCATGAAAATCAAAAATAAGCCGATTTAATTTTTAAGACGACAAGTTATATTAATAAAAAATAGCTTGAAATAAGGTATTTTAGAGATATTTATTATTTTGAAGGAATATAGGTCTCTATATTTTTTCTCCTATTCTTGTTTGCACAAAAGATTGATTAATCGGTTATAAATGTAAAATAAATTTACACATAGAATACAAAAAAATTCTATGTGTTTTTTATTATTTAAAGGAGTGAAAAAATGTTAAGCGAGAATTTAAAAAATGCGAGAGAGAAACAAAGATATACAGTAAAAGAGCTTAGTCAATTAACTGGGGTATCAGAGTCTACTATTAATAATATAGAAAACGGTAGAAACGAAAACCCAGGAATACAAGTACTTATAGAATTATCTAAAGTACTTAAAGTGGCTGTAAGTAAATTGATTAAATAAAATAAAAAAACTATACGAACCTAGACAGAAAGGAACTTCGTATAGTTTAGTTGCAATTGATGAACTATTTTTCTTATAGCAAAAAAATTAAAACTTGTCAAGGGGGTGGTTATATTGTGCTAAGAAATATAACTGAGAGTAAAAAACAAAGGAGTATGAAGTATGGCGAGAAAGAGAATGATAGACCCTAACTTTTGGACTGATGAAAAACTAGGCAAATGTTCAATTCAAGAAAGATTATTGTTTATGGGGCTTATAAGCAATGCTAATGATGAGGGGTATGGAAGAGCTAATTCAAAATTAATAAAAGCTACAATTTTTCCTTATGATGATATAGAAAATGATGAATTAGAAAAATGGCTAAATCATTTAATAGAATTTAATATGGTAGTTATTTTTGAATATGACAAACAAAAATATTATTACATACCTAATTTTTTAAAACACCAAACAATAAATAAACCTACTAAATCAACGTTTCCACATATTGAAGATGAACGGTGTTGTAGTACTACGGTAGTCCTACTGTAAAACTACCGCCTAAAAGAAAAGAAAAGAATATAAAAGAAAAAGAAGTAAAAGAGAATATAAAAGAAAATAATTTTGATGAAATTATTGAAAACAATTTCTCTGACAAAGAAGTTATTGATTGTGTAAAAGAATTTATTAAAATGCGTAAAGCTATTAAAAAACCGTTAACTCAAAGAGGATTAGAGCTGATGATTAAAAAGTTATATGGGTTTACAACAAACATTGATGAGCAAATAGAAATATTAAATAATTCCATTATGAACAATTGGCAAGGTATATTTCCACTAAAAAAAGATATTAGAAATATTAACAAAGGGAGTTTCAATGATTTTAAAGAATTATGGGAGGAGGCAAAAAAAGAAGATGAACAAGCAGGAAACAGCACAGATAATAGCTTTACTAGCTGGTAATTATAATAACATTGCTGAAAAGACCAAAGAACAAAAGCAAATGATGATAAACACATGGTACGAATGTTTAAATGATTTAGAATACAAGCTAGTTTTGCAAGCAGTAAAGAAAACAATAATGACAAGCCCATATCCACCAACGATACATGACATTAGAAAAAATGCAATGGAGTTAGTAAATCCGTCTACTCAAAAAACAGCCATAGAGGCTTGGAGTGAAGCTTACGGAATGATTTGCAATGGTATTTATATGACTGAAGAACAATTTAATGAACATAGTCCAGAAGTAAAAAGATTTTTTGGTAATGTTGCTCAAGTAAGGGAATTAGCTAAGACTAATACAGATACAGTAAATACTGTTACAAAAGGTCAATTTTTAAAGCAATATGAAATACTTGTAAAAAGAACAAAAGAGCAAAAATTGTTGCCAGAGCAAATGCAAAACATTATAGGAAAATTAGCTAACAAAATGGATATTAAAAAGCTTGATGAAAAAAATAGAGATAATTAGCGAAAGCTAAAAATCTCTATGTATTCCAAAAAACTATACCGAAAGGTCATTTGGAAAATTTAGCATAAAAAAAGCATATCAAAAAGGAGTAAAAAAATCAATGGAAAAATTTATTTTAGTGCCATACGAATTACAAGGAAAAAACGGAAAGATAGTAGTTAAAGAAGGAAAAACAGAGGAAGAAATAAAAGAATTTTGTGTAATAGATTGTTTAGAAAAAGATATTGAGAAATTAGCAAAGGAAGTGAATTTGGAAAATGAGTGATATTAGATTATATGAAATACCAAAGAAATTTGAAGATTTAATGACAAAAGCAGAAGAAGGAGAATTAACACAAGAAGAATACGACTGTATAGGAACTGAGATAGCCGTAGAGCTACAAAAAAAGAGTACGAGCATAATTGGATATTATCAAAACAAAAATGCTTTTATTGACGCAATAGACTTACAAATTAAAAGATTACAAGAAATAAAAAAAGCTGAACAAAACAACTTAGATAGATTTAAGAAATATGTAAAAGACAATATGGAAAGAATGCAATTAACAAAAATTGAAACAGAACTAGGTACTTTATTTATTGCTAAAAGTCCAGCTACAGTTGAGGTAATAGACCAAGAACAAGTTCCAGATAAATTTTTAAGAGTTAAAACAAATATTGAAGTTGATAAAACAGCAATTAAAAAGAACTTTAAAGAAACAGGAGAAGTACCTGATGGAATTAGAATTGCAACAAACAATACAAGTTTAAGAATTAAATAGGAGGATTAGAAATATGGAAAATGAAACTGAAAACGAAAACCTGAAAATATACAACCAAATAAAATCAGTTCCTGATAATGCTAAGAAAAAAATAGCAGGTGGAAGATTAAAGGGAATGACTGATATAAAGCCAATGTGGAGAATAGAAAAACTAACAGAAATGTTTGGAGTATGTGGTTTTGGTTGGAAAACTAATATAAAAAACAAAGAAATAATTGAAGGTGCTAATGGAGAGAAAATAGCAATAGTGGATATAGATTTATATGTTAAGATAGGCGACAAATGGTCAGAGGCAATTGAAGGAACAGGTGGAAGTAGTCTTATATCTAAAGAAAAGTCAGGAGAAAATATAAGATATTATACAAGTGATGAATGTTTTAAAATGGCATATACTGATGCATTATCTGTTGCTTGTAAATCTTTAGGAATGGGAGCAGATGTCTACTGGGGAGATAGCAAATATAATGACAAACCAAAAAAAGATAATGATAAAACACCATCAGTGAATGATAAACCAATTAATAGAGTAACAGAAACAGAAGCAAAAGCAGCTTATGCACTTATGATAAGAAAAGGTTGCGACGTAGTAAAAGATTTACAACATAACTTTGGAATAAGCAATACTAAAGATTTAACTAAGCAACAATACATAATGATGTTAAAAAGCTTAAACAAATTACCTGATAAGAAACCACAAGAAGAATTAGACTCTAATGATAAAAGGCAATATGATGGTGGACGGACAAGCATAAAGGAGTTGTTAGTATGAAAACTACTGGACAAATAACAGATGTATCTATTAATTTTAAAAATTCTAAAGGAAAAATAGTTTTAGATATAAATACAAAGAATGTTGAAACATTAGATTTGTTAGATAAGTTAAGAAATAAGGAACTTGATATAGAAATAAAGCAACATAGAGAGAAAAGAAGCGGACGAGCTAATAGATATTTTTGGCAACTTCTTGGAGAATTATGCGAAATGCAAAATATAAATCCAGTAGAAGATTATAAAAGACGTGTCAAAGAACTAGGCATATTTAGAACAACTAGGATAGAAGCTACAGATTTTGAAACTTTGAAAAAAAGCTGGGAGAACTGGGGCGAAGCTTGGTTTTGTGAAAAAGCAGATACAGAAATAATAAATGAATTAGAGTTTTATATAGTGAATTTATATTATGGATCTAGTTCATTTAATACAAAACAAATGTCAAGATTAATAGATGGAGTAGTACAAGATTGTAAAGCTTGTGGAATAGAAACAAAACCGCAGCAAGAAATTGACAGTTTACTAGAAGAATGGGAGGAAGAGCATAAGAAGTGAAAGAGAAATGCATAATGCCAGAAGATTTACTATGGGAAACAGAAAGATTTGAAGGAAGTCATAGACATGAATGTTTTGGAGGAGCTAATAGAAAGTTAAGTATAGAAGATGGGTTAGTAATATTTCTAAGCCCACAAATACACAATATGGGAGATGACGGTATTCATTATAACAAAGAGTTTATGGACTATGTACATAGAATAGCACAACAAACCTGGCAAGACTATTATGGAAAAACAAAAGAAGATTTTATTAAAAAGTATGGCAAGAATTATTTATAGGAGGTAAAGAAGAAATTGGAAAAAGAAGTAATTGAAAAAATGATGAGAGAAGCTTGCGAAAGTTATATTCAAGATTATGATTTTAGATATTTAGTAAAAGAAGTCGTAAGAGAAAAGATGGAAAAAAGAGTTGAAAGCTGTGTCAACGAAAGAATAGACGAAGAAATAAAAAAGGTTTTAGATGAACCTGTTCATATAGACAATGGGTGGGGAGATAGAAGAGATTATGATAGTTTTGAAGATTTATTCAAACAAACATTTAATAAAAAGTTATCAAATGATTGGAAAATGAACGAAACAATAAAAAGAACAATAGAAGATAGAGTAGATGAATTAGTAAAGAAGAAATCAAAAGAATTAGCAGGAAAAATACAAGACCTAATATTAAGTGAAATAATAAAAGACGAGGAGAAAAAAGATGTATAGTAAAAAAGATTTTAAAGAAGGAGAATATGTAGTTTACATTGGTATGACACCAGAAAAAGAAATTTACGCAATAGAAGTTGGTAAAATCAAAAGATTATGTGATGATGGTGCTTTTGTATATTATCACACAGGAGATACAGCAGCAAAAACAGAATACAAAAATTTATATAAAATAAAAAATGAATATGCAATAAATAATTTAGGAGGTAGAAAAAATGATTAGAACTCATAAAGGAGAAGTTATTGTAAATGGAGATGGTGCTGAATTATTAGCAGATTTAGTTTGTATAGTAGCAACAATAAATACAAAAACAAACATAAGAAAGAAATTTCTTAAAAAAGCATTTAGAGAAGGAATGAAAGTATCTAGCACAACAAAAAGAAGAAAGATATGTATAAAGAAAGTTAGAAGGCTCCAAAAATCTGATTTAGATGATGAAGATAAAAAAGTGATAGAAGATATTTTACAAGCATTATCAGGAGGTAACGATGATATTTAAAGTACAAAAGCCATTAAGAGGTGAAACATATTTAATTTACAACAAAGATAGGACAGTAGTAAATACCTCCTTAAAAATTGGAGATGATAAACAATTTGATAAACTTTTTGACGACGCAGACTACAAGATTTTTGTTAAAGGTTATCTAGATAAAAAGGGAAGATTAATTTTAAATAGAAGGGTTGAAGGACAAAATTGGTAAAGGAAATTAAAATTGAAACAAAGTGCAAGACTTGTCTAGGGTGTAATAAACTAAAAGACAAGAATTTTAAAGAAGTTTATAGATGTAAAAATTATGTGAAAGGAAAGTAGAATGAATAAATATAGAAATGAAGAAAAAATAGTAGATGGAATAAAGTTTGATAGTAAACTAGAGGCTAGAAGATATATACAGTTAAAATTATTACAACGTGCAGGAGAAATAACAGACCTCCGTACACAAGCTGAGTTCGTCTTACAGCCAAGTTATAAGAAAAATGGTAAAACTATAAGAGCAATAAAATATGTTGCTGATTTTGTCTACTATGATGTTAGAGAGAAAAAAACAATTATAGAAGACACAAAAGGATTTAGAAATGATGTTTATAAACTAAAAAAGAAAATATTTGAATATAAATATCCAGATTTAGAAATAAGGGAGATAAATAAAAATGACATATAAAGAAATTATTCAAAAGACTGTAGAAGGAAAATATAGAAGTGTAGATAACACATGCAATGGCATATGCAGCAAATGTGGAGAGTGTTGTGGACATGTATTACCACTTGACCAAACAGATCTAGACCAAATAGTTGAATATGTTGTTAAAAACAATATACATTCAAATGCAACGCAATTAATCTTACAAAATAAGTTGCAATGTCCATATTATACAGGAAAAAAAGATAAAGGTTGTGCAATATATCAAGCACGTCCTAAAATATGTAGATATTATAAATGTGACAAAAAGAATATTAGTTATGAGGAATTTGAAGGATTAAAAAATGCAATACCTTGTGATATGTGGTTATTAGCAAAAGAATTAGACAAAGATATAGAAAAAAGAAAAATTGGAAAGGAAGATAGAAAGTGAAAAAGAAAAAAGTAGAGGAAGATAATTTAACTAAAATGATTAACGAAATAGAAGGAATTTTAGATAGAGAGTATTTTCATATGAATATTAAAATAACAGAAGAGCAAAAGATAGAATGGGTTGTTTACTATAGAAATTTAAATACGAAGATTTATTTTTCTAATAAAAATAAGCCACTTCTAACTAGTAGCAAAAATACAATAGCAGATATTTACACTTTAAGAGATATTTTTCAAGAGCTACAAGACCAGATAATAGAAGAAGAAGGATATGATTTTTTTAAAGATAAATTCAATATATATTATTTAATATTAGAAATAAAAGAAAGAGCTACTCTTGGTATGTTAGATATTTTTACAACATACGTTTTGGTTAATTTAGTAACAAATCTTATTACAAATAATCTTGTAGTAAGTTTTATAAACCTTATAGCTTGTATAGGAATTGCTATTTTCATTTCATATAAAAGCAAAAAGTTAAACAAACTGATAGATAATGCAGAAAAAATAGAAAATAAAATATTATTAAAAAACCTTATAAAAGGAAAAGGGTTGGGCTTTGTAAAAGAAATAAGAAGAGAATTACATAATAAAGGAGTGTATAAATATGGAATTAACAAAAAGACAGGAAAAGCAATTAAATAAAGTATTTGATAATCCAAAGAAATTGAGAAAATGGGTAGATGATGTATATGCAGATATGATTGTTAGTTGCGAAAAAAAGACAGAAAAAAGAGTATGTGAGTATTTAGATATCTATAGTATATCTGTTGCTTATACTTTATCTTATGTATGCGGACTAGGAAAAAAAAGATTACCAGAAGTAATGTGGAGAATATGGAATAATGTAGATTGTTTTAAAAGTGGTCACTTAAGTTTAGATGATTGTATAGAAGAATTAGAGAAAAAGCGGAGTTAGTTTTGAAAGTATCTTACAAGGCAAGAGCCTATTTGATAAGGAGAAAAAAGAAAATGAATAGTTTTGATTATAGATATATGGTTTATAACACGAGAAAAGGCGAATTTCAATTTATGCGTGTTTGTGAGACCACAAGACAAGGAGCAGAGAAGATTTTTTACAACTTAGTTGGAAGAGATAGTTTAAAGCATAGATTTGAAATTAGGAAGGTAACTAAACAAGAAGCAATAAGAATAAAAGCAGCAAGTAAATTGAAAGGAATAGAAAGAAAAATAAAGGAATTATTACCAGAGCTAACAGAAGATGAAATAAAAGAACTAATAAAAGAAAATGAAAAAAGAGGAGTAGAAAAATGCAAGAAGAGGGAAATATATTTGAATTAATTGCAGAAGAAAATTACTATAATGATTTATGGCTAGAAAGGAAGGAATTGGAAGATGATAAAAATAGACAATGAATATTTAATAAATGCAAATGAAAGTTGCTATACACTTGAAAGAAAAACAAAAGTAACAGATGAAAATAGTAAAAACTATGGCAAAGAAGTAACAATTATAGAAGGATATTATACAAGTATTGATGGAGCTTTAAATGGGTATTTAAAGAAACAAATGAGAAAGTATGTCTCTAGCGAAAAAGAAAATTCTATTCAAGAAGCAATAAAAAAATTAGAAGAGTTAAGAATAGGAGTTTTTAAGGATTAATGGAGATAATGGAAATTTGGAAAGACATTTTAGGATACGAAGGTAAATATCAAGTGTCTAATACTGGCAAAGTAAGGAGTATGAATTACAATAACACAGGTAAAGTTAAAGAATTAAAGCCAAAATTAAATAGATATGGCTATTATGAAGTTAAATTATCTAAAAATAATATCACGCAAAATTTTCTGGTAGGAAGACTTGTTGCAGAACATTTTATTCCTAATAATAACTTTAAGCCTAAAGTAATTCATATAGGAGATGTTAGAGACAATTCTGTAGAAAATTTAAAATGGGCTTACGAAAGTGAAGCAATGCACAATCAATACAATTCCAAGAAAAGAAAAGGAAAAGCTAGTAAAAAAGTAATAACATACAATGGAAAATCTTATAAAAGATATTCTGAAATAGCTAAAGAATTAGGAATCAATAAGAATACTTTTTATAAAAGAATGAAGTTGGGGTGGAGCTTGTACGAAGCTTTAGAAATACCAATAGGAAGGAAATAAAAATGAAAAATTATAATAAAACAAAGAAGAGTTTTGAATCAGAAGAAATAGAAAAATATTTCTATAGCAAAGATTTTGGAGAGACAATTACATTTAAAGAATTACAAAAGTTCACACATTTTAATTTAGAAGATGAATATGAAGGGTATAAATTTAAAGCTAATGTAATGAGAAGAGTAAAAAATAGATTAATAGAAAACGGATATGTAGTAAAATCTATAAGAAACGTTGGATATTATATTTTGAGACCAAATCAAGTCCAGAGTTATTCATACAGAACATATATAATAAAACCATTAAAAAGCTTTGAAAAAGCTAAAATTATTTTAATGAATACTAAAAAAAGCAATCTAAATAAAAAAGAATTAGTAAAACATAAACTAACTGAAGAATTAAATGAGGAATTAAATAATCAAACAAGAGACTTATTAAATTCACAAAAATACAATAAGTTAAAAGTTGAATAAAAAGGAGAATAAAATTTATGGCATTTGATTTAGATGATGAAGAATTAGAAGCTACAAGAAAGCTTAATGGAGTAGCTAAAGATAGTAATATAGAAATAATAGAAGATTTTATAAATGAAATAAAAGATTTTGAATTAAATAAAGATGTTGTAGAGATAGTAAATGCATTAGAGGACATTTTAGAAGAACGAGAAGCAGATAAAAAGAGAATAAAAGAATTAGAAGAAGAAAATAAAAACAGAATTAATAGAGAAATTGTAGATTATAAAAGAATATTAAAAATAAATAATGTAAAAGCAACAGAAGAAGACTGGAAAAATGATAAAAGCTGGATTATTGCAATGCTAAATGTAGCAGAGGAAGACGCAACTAGGTACAAAAAGGAATTAGAAGACAGCATACCAAAACAAAAAATTATAGATAAGATAGAAGAATTAAAAGAACATTATAATACAGATAATAATATAAGGATTTATACATTAAAAGGCAGTTATGAATTACAAGTAGCTGTTTTACAGGAATTATTGGAGGATAAATGATATGAACTGGAAAGATGAATTAGCAGAAGAAATGGGATATATAATTTGTCCAATATGTTTCCCAGAATATGTTTACTGTGATGAAAAATGTGATAAATGTAAAGATTATATTGAATTTAAGAATGCAGTAGAAGAAAAGTATAAAGAAGAGAATTAGAGAAGGTGATTAAATGAAGATAGAATGTTGTAACAAATGTGGAAGTGACAAACTATTTGTAGAGATACAAGGAAACAGAAGAGGTTTATATTGTGGAAATTGTGGTAAATGGCAAAAGTGGATAACAAAACAAGAACTACAAATTGCTAAGTTTAGAGGTTATAAGATAATAAACAAGGAGGACAAGCAATGAATTATGATATAACATTTTGTTCTAAAAAGAAATGTAAAAATCTAAAATGTGAAAGAAATCAAAACAATATACCTGAAATAGAATATAAAGCTAGATATATATGGATAAGTGATTTTAAAGAATGTGAATATTGGGAGGACAAGCAATGAAACAAATATTAGATTATGGTTTAGAATTAGAAAATGTAAAAGAAAATGAATTACCTGAAAAAGATAATGAAAAAATAATTCAATTCAATAATAGTTTATCAGAAAAATACGGATTATTTGAAGTCAATGTTTTAAAAAATGATAATTTGTATTTTAGAGGAAGAATAACTTCAAATACTAAATCTGAAAACAATGCAAAATTAAAGCTACTTATAGTAGAGTTAAATGAATTTTATAAAAAATACAATTTAAAAAAGGTAATTAAATCAATGATAGCTTATGGACATACTATAAAATATTAAGGAGGACAAGCAATGACATATAAAGAATTTAAAAGTTGGTGCAACGATAGAACCTGCGATGGTTGTTGGGGTATGAAAGAAGCAATAATCTGTATAGGAATAATACAAGAAATTGAAATTATGCCTTTTTGGAAACGTAATAAAAGGTGGAAAGAATTAGAGAAAGATGTAGTTACAACACTTGTAGAACCTATAAATAAGAAGATAGAGGAAGTGATTAAATGACAAAGAAACAAGAAGAAGCAATAAAAATATTAAGTGATAGTAAGATTTTAATGAATATACAAAGAGATACATCCTTATCAATTAGAGTTGCAATAGAAACAGTCTTAAATATGCTAAAAGAAAAAGATAAAGAGATAGAAAAGAAAGATAAAATAATAGATTTAATGGCAGAAGTATTTTATAAAAAGTTTAAAGCTGAATTGTTACTAGAATATGGATTTGAAAATGAAAAAGATTTAAAACAATATTTTAAAGAAATAGCAGAAAGGAAACGCGAAGAATGATTGAAGTAGGAGAATATGTAAATGAAAATAGAGTATATAAGATAACAAGTGCTTGTATATATTGCGTAGGAAAAGCAGTGCAAAATAAACTTACCATTAATATTGAAACAATACTAACCAAAGAACAGTATATGCAGAACTGTTACAAAATACACGAAAACATTTCGGATATTAATTAAATACCAGAAGAAAATCAAAAAATGTTCTGGTATTAGAAAGGAAGGAAAACGATGATTAAAAAAATAGGCGAACAAACAATAATTGAATTTGGAACTGGAGATATAAATATAATACCAGGTATTTTAATACAAGAAAAAATAGGAATACTAGGATTCAGGGAACAAAAGCCAAGAAAAATAGGATTAAATAATGGAGATAAAGCACCAGACAGTACAAATGCTTTTGAAATATTAATGCAATTTAATAAAACAGAAAGTATTGATGTATTAATACATGCTTTAAAACAAACTAAAGAAATGATGAAAAGAAGAGAAAAAATAGTTGATACAGTAGAAAGGAAGGAAGAAAAATGGGACAAAGATTAAATATAGAAATAGTAAAAAATGGAGAAGTATTAGCTAATAGTTATTATCATTGGGACGCTTTTTCTAATGTTGCTATAAATTTAGCAATCAAAATAATTAATAATTTTGATTATATCAAAAGATGTAATGTTGAAGAATATATTGAAAATAAAGATTTATTATTTGCAATAAGACTTTTAGAAGAAACGGGAGCAGGAATAAGTAATATAGACAATGCAAGAAAACTATTAAAGGATAAGACTAATAATCTTAAATTAAAAAAATGTGAAGGACGAAACGAAGGAATAATCGGAATCACAAAAGAGGATATTGAGGAAACAAGATACTGGGAAGAAGGAAGAGTATCAATTGATATTGAAAAGAAAACGGTAGATTTTAATGTAATAAATGAATATACAGTAGAAGAATTAAAAGAAGATTATGATGAAGAAGATATAAAAGAAATGAACATAAAAGAAATAAATAGAGATTTTAAAAATATATCATTTGAAGATATTTTTGAATTAAAAGCATTTATTGATAAAGCTAATTATAACGAAGAATATTATTTCTATAACAAGAAAGATGATAAATATGTATTTTTAATTCAATAAAGAAAGTAGAGGAAGAAAGATGAAAGATATATTTAAAGTATTAGAACAAATAAAAGAAGCTTTAGGAGAAGATAATGAATATAGCGAAATAAAAGCAGGAATTGATGATATAGAATACAGCTTAAGATTTAAAGCACCAGAAGAAGATACATGGAACTATGTATACGATAGATTAATAGTGGATTTTATACCACCAAACACGGAAATAGATTATAAAGTATTATCAATATGGACAACGAAATCAGTAGCAGAATTAAAGGAGTATGCTTTAATAATAGGAGAGGAAGGAGAATAAAGATGATTAGAATATTAAAAGCATTATTAAAAACAATAGTAGTCGTTTTAGCAATAGCTGTATTTATATTTCTAGGAAACAAGTTTCCTGCCTTATTAGCAACTTTGCTAATAATTATCATGATAATATATTTATTTTTTACTTTTTATGAGAGTGAGGAGGAATAGCTAATGAATAAAGAAGAAATAGAAAAAGCAAAATGTCATTTAGAATGGCTATTAGATAATGGAATATTAGCAAGTGAAGATGAACCACATATAGAAAATATATTAAAATACATACAACACTTAGAGCAAAAATCAGAGACATTAGATAAAGTAACAGAACTTGCAACCAAAATAGCAACAGAAAATGCAGAAAAATACAATTCCGAAAATCAAAAAGAAGTAGATTTTTCTGAGTGGAATTTAGCTCTAGAAATATTAAATATTATAGAAGGAGATGAAAAACAATGAAACTATTTAGATTTATGAGTTTAGGAGAGTTCCAGAAATACTGTAATGGAGAAATATTAATAAACAATACAGATCATAACAAAGATAGAAATAAAAAAACCGCTTCTGTTGGATTTTGCTTTTTCAATTATGCTGATTTTGAACCAGAAAAAATATTACATAGTATAACTGGTATTGCAAATACAAGTATATGTGTTATATTTGAAACAAAAAGAGAAAATGTAATGAAAAGCTGGGGTAGATATTCAAGAACAATTAATGAATATCCTCCTATAAGAGAATCATTTATAGCAAAAGAATATTGCACACCTAAATATAGCAAAGACACATTTAATGTATTACGATGGACTATACCAGATTGGTTTAGCGATAAATGGGAATGGAAAGAAGGTGGAGAAATAAATGGCAAGTAGAAAACCACTTGTGGAATGGGAGATGGACAAAGGAGTAGAATTACGTAAAAGAAAATTTAAATATAATACTTTTACAGAGCGAGAATACAAAAACTTAATTAGAAAGAATTACATAATCATAAAAACAGAAAAAGGACTAAAATATTTAGAAGAAGAAATATAAATGGAGGTAATACAATGATAAAGAAAAAATTACCTAAAGAAGTTAAGAAATACTATGAGAGAGAGCTACGTCAGTATTGGTCAAACAAGAATAAATTAAAATACATAGAGAAAATGAATACCAAAACAGCCTTATTTTTAACAGAGAGGATACACTGCATAGAAACAGTAATAAGTAGACTAGATGATTTTGAAAAAGAGGTATTTAATTTAATTTTTAGAGATAATATGAGTTGGCTATATTGCAAAAATATTAAAAATATCAGTAAAACAACTTATTATAACATCTTAAACAAGTGTATTTATATGCTTGCAGAAGAAACTGGAGAAATATAGATGGAAAAAATAAAGAAAAATTACTCTAGTAAATATGTTAAAATAAATATGAATTGTATAACCCTATACATTTCAATTTGCTTTTTGTTTGGTGGCTGGGAGAAATCCCAGTCTTTTTTGTGGAAAAAATAAGGAAAACTAACATTACCTTTTGTGATACAATTAAGATGTGCTAATAATAAGAACATGGTTATTCCCCAATTCTTAAGTGTTAGAAAATTCATTTTTAACTTTTGTTATTACTAGGGTAACAAAAATCTTCCTTTTACAAATGTAGCAATCCTAGTTAAGCTATATTTTAGTTGTAATATAAATAGTATATAAGACATATTTGTTTTTTTCCATCTCCTTTAATTGGAATTAATCGGTTTTTATTTTTTCAAATATGTCTTATATAGTGTTTATATAGAAAGGATAGGACTAATGGAATTTAAAATAAATAATAGAACTTGGAAAATAGAAGAATTAAGTCAAGAAGAAATAAAAGCTGAAATGAAAAAGCATTATGATAAACCAGATGAAGATGGAAGATACTTTGGAATTACATATGCTGACATGCAAACTATTTACATTGATAAGGATCTATGTACAGAACAAAAAAGAACTACTTTATTACACGAATTAATGCATTGTTATCTAGAAACATATGTAACACATATAAATGGAACAACTTATTCAACTGAAGATTTATGCGACATTGCTTCTTACTCACATGATATTGTTGGAGAAATAATAAATAAATATTTTAAAGAGGTAAAATAATGAAAACTATAAAATACATGATATTCTTTATTAAAGAAAGTCCAAAATTTATGGGAGATAGTTTAATAAAATTAATCTTACATAAACATTTTTTTAAGACAATGAAGATTTATATCAGAAATATGAAAACTTGGGATAAAAATATAAAGAAGCATGGAGTAGACGCAACATATTGCATGCTAAATAGAAATATAGAAATGTAGGAGGAAGAAAATGGAGCAAGGAATTGAAAGAATAGATTTTAACAATTACTAACTATGTCTATATAGTTAAAGGATTATAAAATAAATTGTGTAGTGGTGGAATAGACATATCTAGTTTGATATTAGATATGGTAAAACTAAACGGCTTTATCTTAGACATAATTAGATTTTGCTGAATAGTAATAGTAGACACTCTTAAAACCAACCCCATTTGTGACATTGTGGGCTCATTCAAGGAAAGCTGTTGTTGGTTATCTGAAGGCTTTCATATAAGGTGCAAATCCTTATCTACACAGGCTACTAGACTGGAACTGCACTGCTAGTAGGCGAAAAGCGAAAGCTGTTATAAGCCTGCGTATACTAGTTAGCAATAGCATTTCCAGATAATGATTAATATATACTAGGTAATATTAATAATAATTTTATTAAATTAGAATACTTATTTATTATCCTTTTTGTAGAATACATATTCCTATTCTCTTTCCTAGTGAGAGAATAATTATACGTTTGTTTAGTTTATATAGTAAAACAACAGTCTCCAAAACTGTAAAAGGTAGTGCAAGTCTATCAACATTCGCCAAAAAAGAAAGCAAGGTGCTACTATATGATAGGTGAAAAAAGAAAAGCAGGAAGAAAAAGCAAATATGAAACACATGTACAACCAAGGCTTTTAGAAATTGCAGCTTGGTGTAGAGATGGTTTAACAGACAAAGAAATATGCGAAAAATTAGGAATAAGCCAAGATAGTTTTTATGTATATAAGAACAAATACAGCGAATTTTCCGACACCTTAAAAGAAACAAAGGAAATAGCTGATATAAAAGTAGAAAATAGTTTAAATAAAAATGCAAATGGATATGACTACATAGAAGAAACAGTAGTTATGAAAAAGGAAGTAATATATAAAGACGGAAAAAGAGTAAAAGAAGTAACATATCCAGAAGTAGTACCATTGACAAAACATAAAGAAGCAGAAACAAGAGCACAAATGTTTTGGCTACAAAATAGAAAACCTGATAAATGGAGAAATCAAGCACAAGTAGAATTAAAAGTAAGCAAGTTGGAGGATATCCTAAATGGTAATAACAGCTAAGCAAGTTATAGAAAAAAGAAAAGAACTTTGGAAAGAATATAAAGACCCAAATAAAGATTTTGAATTTGTTTATGCAGTAGCAAAAGAATTAATGAGTAATATGCAATTATTAAAAGAAGTAATAGAAAGACCAGAACTTTTAATTGAAATGACTTTTAACATAGTGGATAAAGAAAAAAGCACAGTTCCATTTTTTCTAAATGATGTTCAACATAGTTTTATAGATTTATTAAATGAAAGTATAGAAAAACATAGACAAGGTAAGTTATTACATTTAAGATTTTTAGTTCTTAAAGGAAGACAACAAGGTTTTACGTCTGTTATCACTGCTTATCAATTAGCTAATACATTAATAAAGAAGAATTTTACTGGTTTTACTCTTGCAGATACAGCAGATAACGTAAGAGCAATTTTCCAGGATAAAGCTAAATATGTATATAATCAATTACCAGATATACTAAAACCTACTGAAAAATATAACAGTAAAACTGAAATGTTCTTTGAAAACTTAAATAGTTCTTGGAGAATAAATGTAGCAACAGACCAAGTAGGAAGGTCAAGAACAATAAACTTCTTCCATGGAAGTGAAGCGGCTTTCTGGAATTGTTTAATATCTGCTACTCAAAGTTCTTTAGGAGAAGCATTAACAAAAGACAGCATACAGATATTAGAAAGTACAGCAAATGGTTTTAATGAATTTAAAGACCTATGGGATAGTGGCGAGTGGATAAATTGTTTTTATGAGTGGTGGAGAACACAAGAATATAGAGACAATTTTGAAAGCTTAGAAATTAAAAAACAATTTTCTAATAATATAGAAAATAAAGAAGATTGGATATGGCAACGTTTAAAATGGCTTAAACATAGCATAAAATTAAAAGACGAACAATTGTATTGGTATTATAACAAATATAGAAATTATTTAAATAAAGACCTAATAAAACAAGAGTATCCTTGTATACCAGAAGAGGCATTTTTAAATAGTGGTAATTGTGTATTTAATACGGAAATATTAACCCAAAGAAAAGTTGAACTTCAAGAATTATATAAAGAAAAACCATATATACAAGGCTTTTTCAAGTTTAGATGGAATGATGAAGAAGCTAAAGATTATATACTAAATAGTTCTATAGAGTTTGAAAAAAGCCCTATGGGTATGATAAAAATATATGATAAACCAAAAACTTATGGATTTTATGTTCTAGGTGGAGATACAGCAGGAGATGGGAGCGACTTTAATGCAGGAACAATGATTGATAATACAATAGGGAAAAGAGTTGCTACACTACATACAAAATCAGACCCAGACATATATACTTATCAAATGTATTGCTTAGGAATTTATTATAATAAAGCATTAGTAAGTATAGAAGTAAATTTCAACTTATTCCCAGTTATAGAGCTTCAAAGGCTTAAATATCCTCATCAATATATAAGAGAAGAATACGACAATATATCTAGAAAAATGCAACAAAAATTTGGTTGGAAAACAGATAGAAATACAAGACCTAAAATAATAAGTGAAGAGCAAAGTATTGTAAAAGACCACCCAGAATTATTTACTGATATAGATACTATAGGAGAAATGCTAACATTTATATATGATGAAGATATGAGACCAGACGCAACAGAAGGAAAGCATGATGATTTATTATTTAGTGATATGATTGCACAAGCTACAAGGTGGCAACAAGGAATAGAAAAGATACAACCAAAAACATTAGAAGGCTTTTTCACAAAAACTGAATTAGAAGATTTAGGATATAAGCAAATAGCAAATGTTACTACAGTTAAAAGTAAGCCTGTAAGTAGCAGAAGGAGAAGATAGTATGATTTATCTATTGATATTAATATATATGTTATTACTTCCAGGAACAATTCTAATCATGTTATGCAAAATAATTAACGAACTGGAAGAAATAAAAAAAGAACCAAAACAAGAAAAAGCAAAAAGTATTTTAAGTAAAAGAAAACATACAAACATAAAAGCAAGTGATTATTCAAGTGTATTTACTAGTAGAAACAAAACTAGTAAAGCCTACGAAGAATATAAAACAAATAAAGGGTTATACGAGCCAGTAACACCACACAAAGGTGTGAAAATAAAGAAGGAGGTATAACTCTTTTATTATGGAAGTAGAAAATAATAGTTATGATGAATTAATAAAAGAAAAGACAGCCAAGAAGCAAGCTATAATGAACGAGAAACAAATAAAACTTGCTGACCAATATCTTATGTGGTATAGACGTGCTTATTCTGATAAACAACGTTTAGGACTTCAAGAGAAATGGCAAGATACTGAAAAATACTGGGAGGGCGAGTTTGAATATGACAATGAAGAAGACCCAGCACCAAATACTAATATTACTAATTCTAGTGTAGAAGGGAAAACAGCTTTGCTTTGTGACCAGACTATTGCTATACAAGTAGACCCAAGAGAACCAGGAGATAGACCATTTTGTAATATGGCTAGAACTCTAGCAGACTTTATAAAAGAACGTAACAAAATGTATAGAAAAATAGAAGTTCATGAAAGACGTAGAGAATTGTTTGGTACTGGAATATTTAGAGTCTTATGGAATTTTGACAAATTAGATGGTAAAGGATTACCAGACATTGAGCCAATACACCCTAATCTATTATTTATAGACCCTGCAATTACAGATGTTTACGACATACAAGACGCACAGTACATAATAGAAGCTAAATCAAAATCTTTATATAGTGCTTTTGTAGAATATGGAGACGAAAAAGCAGACGCAATTATACCTAACTTAGACCCAGTACAAAACATTATTCAAAATAATGAAGAAGACCAATATGTACATCTAATGGTATGGACTAGATATAAAGAAGATGGAAAATTAAAGTTAAGGCTTGTAGAGATGTCTGGCGATGGTGTAATTCTTAAAGATACTAAGGAAGAAGTAGAAAAATACAACAAGAAAAGAGAAGAAGAGGACGAAGAGAAATGGTTTGATTCTAAAGATAAAAAAGAAAAGAAAGACGAGAAATTAGAATTGTTTCCAAATGCTACATATCCTTACTTCTTAACACCAGATATGCATAGAGAAAATACAGTATGGGGAAAAGCTAGTGCTGAACTAATTCTTCCAATTAGTGACCAGATAGACGAAATAGACGACAGCACATTAAGAAATGCAAGACTAACAGGTAACCCTATGGGAATAGTTGCTACAAGTTCTGGTATAGACCCAGAAAGAATAACAAACACGGCAGGACAAATGCTTACAACAAATGATATAAACGGCTTTAAATGGCTAAACCCACCAACTATGCCACAATACTTGTTAAATAGAAGAACTGAATTAATGAATAATGATAGACAAGTTGTAACAAGATTTACAGACCAAATGATAGGAAAACAACAAAGTGGTGTTGATACGGCTACTGAAAGTTTAGCATTACAAAATTCTGGTAATGCAATGATAGAACATAAGAAAGGATTACTTCAAGAAACTTTAGGAGAAGTTTTTGAATATGCTTTAGAGCTTGCATTACTAAACTGGAATACAACAATGTTATTTAGAATAACAGGAGATAATGGCGAAGACGATTTTGAAGAATTTAACCCAGACCAATTAAACCACGTACCAATTATGATAGAAGCGGATACAGATTATAGAAAAAAATATGAAGAAGAATGGAAAAAGAGAAATAAAGGAAAAGACATAAGCGAATTAGACCCAAACGAATACAAATATATGCAAGTAGAGAATGAAACAAGAAAAATACAATATGACCTAAGTGTTTCTGTAGGAGCAGGATTGCCAAATAATAAAGCATATAGATATGCAATAGTAAGACAAATGCATGTAGATAAAGCACTTACAAAACGTGAATACAGGAATTATATGATTAAAGCTTTAGGAATGAATATTCCAGAAATACCAGAAACAGATACAGAACAACAAGAGTTACAAATATTTGATGAAGAAAAAATAAAACAAATGCAACAACAAGTAATTGAGCAACAAAATGCACAAACTGGAATGAATGCTAATATAGAAGGTTTAACAGCTAATGGTAACCCAGCACCAAGTCAAGTAAGGGGAGGAGTATTATAAATGATTTTAGAAAATAAAGAATACGAAATAAGAAGTTCTATAAAATGTGACTGTGGTCATGAATTTGAAGCAAGAGAAATGGAAGAACTAAAAAGAATAAATCAAGACGGCTTTTATGGAAATATTATTAAACATTATGGACATGCAACTTGTCCTAACTGTGGTAAAAAAGTAGTTCTTTTAATGAAACAACTAGGACAAACATATAAAGTAATTGATACCGCTTCTTTAAAAGAAGTACAAACAGCCATAAAAAGACCTGTGATAAACGTAGACTCAAAAATAAATAACAGTAATGAATTTATATGTCTAACGTGCGGAAAGGTGTGTAAAAGCCAATTAGGACTTAACTCACATCTTAAAACACATCAAAATAATTAGTTATTAAATTTTTAAATATAAATTAGAGCAGAAAAGCTGGCTAAAAATCAAGAACAAAAATTAGAGGAGTAAACCTGGCTAAAAATCTTAGAGGATAAAACCTGGCTAAAAATAGAAAGGAGAACATTATGGAAGATGAATTACAAGAAGGAATTGAACTAGAAACAGTTAATTCAAATGTAGGTGGAGAGGTTATTGATAATGATGTAGATAATAATATAGAAACTACACAAGAAAATAACCAAGGAACTAGCGAAGATGATAAAACAGCTAGTTTACAAAGAGGTTTAAATAAGGAAAGAGCTTTAAGAAAAGCAGCTGAAAAGAGAAACAAAGAATTTGAAGCTAGATTAGAAGCTTTAGAAAAAGCAAATCAAAAACAAGAAAAGAGTACTTATGAAACTTTAATTGAAGGTGGAATTGATGAAGAGGTTGCTAAATCTGTTAGTAAAGCTATTGATAGCAAGAGAACAGACACAAGTAAACTTGAAAAAGAAATTGCAGAACTAAAGTTTGACAATTCTCTGAAAGCTCTATCTAAAGAAGAAGGCTATGAAGATATTGAAGACTATGCCGATGAGATTAAAGACCTAGTCGACAAGGGATTAACTATCGAGCAAAGCTATCATGCAGTTGCTTATGATAAACCTCATACACAAAATACAAAAAGTGAAATGCAAAGGAAGTTGGAAGTAAAAATGCAAAACAATAATGCTAGAAGAGAGATATTACAAAACGCAAACAACAATTCTGGTGCAGCTAATAATTCTAAAACAATAAAATTAACAGTAGCTGAAAAAGAAGCCGCAGCAGCGGCTGGCATGACTCCAGAGGATTATGCAGCACTAAGAGATATGGAAGATATAAATCAATATAATAGTTATAAGAGTAGGAAAAAATAATTAATGTTCTTTATTATTTGAAGCACAAAAAAATTCAAATAATAAGGAGAGATGAAAAATGCTAGATATTATGACAAGAAATGATTTTGGTGCTTTACTTACACCAATTCATAAAAAAATATTCTTTGATTCATACAATGAAGTAGAGAAAAAATATCCATTATTCTTTAAAGTGGATACAATGACTAAGAAAGACCAAACATACCCACATTTAGGAGCTTTTGGTCTATGGTCTCAAAACCAAGAAGGAAATAGCTTCAATGAGAGTGACTTCGAGCAAGGAGAAATCGCAAGCTTCGAAGCTAAACGTTTTGATAATTCTTATAGAGTTACATGGGAATTAATGCAAGACGACCAATATGGAGTAATGAGAGGTATTGGTAAAGGTGGTTCTGCCCAAGGACTTGGACGTTCTTTAAGAGCTACAGAGGAAACAAGTGCAGCTAATGTTATTAAAAATGGATTTACTAATGTTGGATACGATGGTAAACCACTATTTGCTACAGACCACCCACTAATTTCAAGTTCTGCTAAAGTTAGTAACGTACTTAACTTACCTCTTACAGACGAAAACTTAAAGAAAGCTTTAACAATGATGAGTACACAAGTTGACGAAGCTGATGTATTCATTGCAGCTTCTGCTAAACAATTAGTAGTATGTCCTGAATTAGAGTTCCAAGCTAAAGCAATTGTAAATTCTATTTTACAATCTGGAACAGACTACAACGACGTAAACACAGTTCCAAACTTAAAAATTGTTGTTGACCCATACTTATCAGACCCAACAGGAGCAACAAGAATATGGTTCATTCAAGATACAACAATTGATAACCTATTATTCTTAAGAAGAGAAGCTCCAATATTCGACTCTGAGAGATTAGAAGGAAAAATGGACTATAGAATGTTTGGATACACAAGATACGACGTTGGTTACTGCGATTGGAGAGGACTTGTTGGTTCTAAAGGTACTCAAGAAGAAATTGTAGTTCCTGGAGTACTTGGAACATTAACAATTCAAGTAGCAGCAGGTAGCGACGCAACTCATACTAAAGTAACAAGTGTAACAGGTCAAGGTACAGGAACACTTAAATACAAAGTAGGAGCAGACGTTACAAAACCATCTCTAAACGACGCAGATACAGGATATACAGCTTTAACACAAAACACAGATATTACTGTAACTAGTGGAGATAAAATCGTAGTTGTAGAGTCTGTAGAAGGAAAGATTAAAAAATCAAGTGAAGTAACTAACGTAGTTGTTGGTGCTTAATTATAACAACCATAGGGAAGCAATTAGCAATAGTTGTTTCCCTTTTTTAAAAGAAAGGAGCAAGAAAAATGTCAAGAGTAAGTGAACAAATAAGTAAATCAAATGCAACATCACAAGGAAGAACAGACGCAAATCTAGCTAATGACGCATTGCATTTAGGTGGTATTGAAGCTAACGATTATGCAACTAAACAATGGGTACAAGACTACCATGATGGCAAAGAAAATGCTTTAAAACAATATATAGATAGTCAAGACGCAAACGTGTTACAACAAGCTAAAGAGTACGCTAATTCTCAAATTAGAAATCAAGATTTTTCTAATTTTGCAGAAATAGGAGATTTACAAGCTTTAAATACCAATTTAAGTTCGCAAATAACACAAGGATTAACAGAACAAAAGAATTATACAGATAGTAAAACACAAGCAATAGTAGATGATGTAAATGCAAACTTCCAAGATGTAAATGGAGCTATTAGTACATTAAATGGAAATGTAAACAACCTTTTTCAATCTGTCAGTAATGGAAAGAGTGCCATAGCAGAGGCTATTACTGACAAAGGAGTACCAACCTCTGCAAATGATAGTTACTCAACAATGGCAGGAAATATTAGAGCAATTCCAACTGGTGGTGGAAGTGGAACAGACCCAAACTATGTAAACACATCAGACGCAGATGCAATACCAGAAGATATAAAAGTAGGTAAGACAGCTTATGCTAAAGGTCAAAAAATAATAGGAACATATATTCCAGATAATACGCCTATAGTTGGTATAGATACAAGTGATGCAACGGCTACATCAGGGGATATTATGTATGGTAAAACAGCGTATGCTAAAGGAATAAAACTAGTAGGTACTTTACTACAAGGTGATATAGAGGAAATATATGGATTAAGTATAGATGCCATAGCACCAAAATATTTAACAGAAAATAAAACGGACTTAGATACACAAAATCCTATAACAGAAGAATTAATAGCTTATTCAAAAGACTTGACTTATGTAGTAAGACTGGTACATATAGGCGATGATACATCTACTAAATATATCGAAAGCTTTAGTATTAATGATGATGGATATAGTATTATAGAAAATGTAGGTGGCTCAGGAAGTGCGACAATATTAAAATATAGATACACAATGGAAGAGTTAGGAATACCAGCAGATGAAACAATTAGTAGTATAGCTTTTGGTGCAAGAGGAATAGATGGCTCACAAAATAAATGTAGATTATTTATATCAACAGTTAAAAAAGTTGAAAGCAACTATGTTTGTATGGTGTATGCCTATACATATAATTTGCATAATAACGGAGAAATAAAAACAGAAACTATCAAAAGCTTTGAGATTTTAAATGAACAAAGAAGCGGTCTTGATACTTATCTTGTTACACCAAACTTGGATATGAATAGATTTGTAGTATTAACTACAGGTGGAAAATATAATGGGTCAGCATATATAATTAGTTGTAAATGCATGCCTGTTACTGGTGATGTGGGGGAAATTGTATCAAAAGTTACAAAAAAAATAGACCTTAGCGATGCTTATTATAGTGTTACTTTCTCTAGTAAATTATCAGCAAATTATAAATTTACAACAAATGATAAATATATAGTATATTGTGGTGCACAATTAAGTACAGTTAATTACTGTATGTATATTGAATTTGATAGTCAATATAATGTTGTTAATAGTCATGTACGAGATATGACTTATATGTATAACAATATAGTTGGTACAGATTTATTTATAACATATTCTACTAATACTATTAATTCATTACACGATATACAAATTGCAAGTTTTGCTTCAACAAGTGTCAATACTATAAAAACAATAAAAACTAATTCCAGCTATTGGACAATAGGGTATGCATTAGCAACAAATGATGTAGTAATTTTATTTAGAAAAAGTACTAGTGGTGTTTATGGAATAGAAATATATAATATTGATATTACAACTGTAGAAGATGGAGCAACAATAACACCAGACGCTATAATAACAACTAGTGCATACTGGAGTGTAAAAGATTTTACAAATAATTTAACAACTATATTTTATAGAGATATTAATGGTAAATTACTTAAATTAAATATGACAGAAGATATGCAAAATGTAATAGGTGTTAGATATAAAGATAAAGTATTCTATCGTTTAGATTATAATAGTTTAACAGCAACGCAAGCAGATGTAGTAGCAGGAAAAACATTTATAGGAAATAATGGTATGTTAGAGACAGGAACTCTGGAGGTGTAATAAAAATGATAAATGAGATAAAAATGCAAGAACTAAAAGACATGTTCTTTTATACATTTGGAATAGTACCGCTTCAAAACTACAATGTAGTAGGAGATGGAATAACAGATAATAGACTAGGAATACAACAAGCTATATATGACGCAATAGAAAATAAAGTAAAATATATATTTGTACCTAAAGGTAATTACTATTATTCTGGTCAATTGTTTAAAACAGATGAAGTAATATTCTTAGGTAACAGTGTAGACACACAAATACAAGGAATAGATATAAGACAATTTCCAGACTTATGGAAAGAAGCACAATCAACTACGCCAGCATTAGTTCCTATAGGTGGAGTAATTTTATATGCTGGAAAGAAAAACTTGTCTGTGGCTTATTTAGAGTGCAATGGGCAAGCAGTAAATACAACTGACTACTTAAGCTTATATGAAACTTTAAATAATGTTAGTGTAGATGAGGACACAGAAGAATTACCAGAAACATTTAACGTACCTAATCTTACTACAGGTCAAGAAGGTACAAAATACATAATTAGAGCTAAATAGGGAAGGAGGAAATATTAAATGGCAATAATGAGTAGAACAACAGCTAAGCAAGTTCTAGATGATATACAAACAAGACTTCCACATGAATATAGTCAAGAGAGTTTATTTCTTTGGATTAATGAAAGTATGAAAAAAATATATAGAGATTTAGCAATACAGAGTCAATATAGCTTTACAACCAGAGCAGGAGAAGAACTTTACTCTCTACCTGATGACTGTAGTATAGACATGATTAGTCATGTAACAAGAAGTGAAAAAGCTAGAAGTCAAGATAATCCTTATGACTGGGGAGGCTTTACAGAATTAAGAAGTTACCTACCTGAAGAGAATATGACAGTTGACGGATATTTCGATGGTAGAGAAGGACTACTTGGTTTATACCCTTGTCCTAAAGATGTAAGAAAGATAGATGTTTATTATTGGAAAAAGCCAGATATGATAACTAAAGAGACAGATTTTATACAGCTAAATGATAATTATATAGACTTAGTTAAATACAACGTAATGTCTATTATAGCAATGAGCGGACATAATCCAGATATAGAACTAGCTAATGAATATATTCTTTTATATAACAACTTAGTTACACAAGCAAATGAAGCAAAGAATGAGCAACAGCAAAGATATCCAGTAATTAGAGATATAACCAAACGTAATAGAAGGAGGAGAAGGCTATAATGCAAAAGTTACCTTATTTGAACAATGTAAATTACAAAAGCAATAATCAAATAAATTACTTAGCTGGTGGAATAAGCAATATCTATCCTCCTGAAAACATACAAGATGATGAAGTTCAAGATATGTATAACATGTGTTTAGATAACTACCCAGCAATTCGTACGAGAATAGGTAGAACAATGATGAGAAATCCTGGTTTAAAAGGAGAGAAAATAAAATACTTTGGAGTTGCTGGTGTAAAATATCTATTTTATATACAAGGAACTCAGTTAAAGGATATGGACGGAACAGTAATATCAGAAGGAATAACTGGGACTAAGTTTAATCATGTATATTATGCAGATGGTAATCAAGAATACATGATTTTATATGGAGAAGGTGTAACAGCAACAAGACATAAGCTTCCTTTATCTCCTGTTAATACACCAGAGATAGTACCGCTTCCAAGTGAATGTGATAAGTTTGAACACATGTGCTATCACAAAAATAGAATGATAGCAAGTAATGGAAATATGTTATATTTTAGTGCTTTGCAAAATCCAATGGACTGGGCTACTACAGAAGATAGTAGAGTTGATAGAGTAGAAAACTGTAATCAAATAACGGGGCTAGTTAGTTTTGATGATAAATTAATTGTTTTTTCTCAAAAGAATATGCACTTGTATTATGGAAGTAATGTAATTGCAGGAGAAACAAATAGTTATACTTGTGTAACCTTAGACAATAATATAGGGTGTTATGACCAATGCACTATAAAAGTACATAATTCTTATTTATATTGGCTATATGGTCGTTCTATCTATGAATATGATGGTAGTACGATTAGAACTATTGATAGAGCAGAGAGTAATAACGGTATGACTGGTGGAATAAGAGAGTTTTTAGAAGGAATAACAATAAATGAAGCAAAGAATGTATCTGTTGCAGGAAGTGAAGATAAAGTATATTTCTGGTTTCCAGATTATAAATACTTTCTTATCTTTGACCAAAGACTTAGAAAATGGACTAAAGAGTTACAACCAGATAATGTAACTGATGAACTTTATTATACAACAATATGTGATAGCTATGCAGATTTAAACTTTTCTCAAACACCTCAACCAGTATATGCTTTAACAGCAAATGGAACCATCTATGAACTAACAGGTGGAAGAAAAGACGGAACTGAATATATTCGTACATATGGGGAAGACGAATTTACAGATGAAGAAGACATAGTCTATAAAGAACAAATACCATTTTATTTAAAAACAAAAGAATTTAAAAATGGAGTAATAAGTAAAAAGATACAACTAAGCAAGATATGGTTTTTCTACGATTTAGCAGAAAATAGTAAAGTAGATATCAAAATACTTGCAGACAATGGTAAGAAAGTACATTTAATAGAAAATGCTTTAAAACCAGGTAATAATATGACAGAAGCAATATTAGTTCCAAATGATATGCAAAATGTAAATTCCTATACTTTTGAAATAAGAGGATATGGAGATTTTAGATTAAGAGCAATGGAAAGAGTAGATAGGACAAACCCTAGATAAATGTATTTTAGAGAATATGATAGCTCATCATCTACTCTAAAAGAATGGGCTAAGCAATTAAACGTCGTAAATAAAGGTAATTATCCACTATATTCTACAGTGGAACAAACTCTTTCTCATTGGCAAAGTATATTAAATCAAAATATAGGAACAAATACTTTTGGACTATCTGGAACAGCAGAAGCAACCATATCAAATTGGAAAGATAAATTAAATGTTATTTATAACAAATAGAAAGGAGATATATAAATGCCTAACACTTTTCTAAATACAGGAAGAACTGCAACTGTAAGAGCTACAAGTAATCCGCAAGCAAATGTACAACAAGTACAACCTACAAATGCTCAAGCAGCTCAAACTCAAGTTAATCCTGTTCAATCTGTACAAAATAATAATACAGCACAACCAAGTACTAATAATCAAACTCAAAGTAATAATTCTATTAATCCTATTACAATACCTATTCAAATACAACCAACAGTAGCAACTCAAAATACACAACCTCAAACGCAGTCAGTACAGCCACAACAGAATTTACAAGTACAACAAAGAAGTAATGTGGCTCCTACACCTCAAACTTATCAAGCACCTCAATACAATAATAATGTAATAGATTTTAACCAAATCTATTCTAGTTATCAAAGTGCTTATGGAAATAATAATTATACTACAAACATAGGAGCAAGTGGAATAAAGAAAACAAGCATAGGAACCACTATTGTAACACCAACCACGGCTAATATGAATAGTGTTGAAGGTATGTATCAAAGTGCATATTCTAACACTATAAATAGTTTAATATCAGAAATGATAACACAATTAGAAAACGGATTTCAATATGATCCTACACAAGATGGAGCTTTAAGAGTGGCTAGTGAATATGCTGCTAATACAACAATGCAAAGTTTAGCAGGAAGTGGTGTTTTAAATAGTTCTTCTACTGCTGAAAGAGTTGCAAGAGTTGTAAGTGAATTAGTTCCACAATATGAACAATTAGCATATACAAGATGGACTGATTATATAGGTCAATTGTCAGATACAGCACAATTAGTTATGAATTATGACGCACAACAATTTGAGTATTGGAAGGACGCAAAAGATAGAGAGTTCCAAAATAAACAATTTGAATATCAAAAACAACAAGACGCACTAGAAAATGCATGGAAACGTGTAGATGAATTAGGTTATGTTGATAATAATGCAAGTGCTATTTTGGGAGTTCCAGTAGGTACTTTATCAGGAGAAGCAAGACTTGCTAAGGAGCAACAAGAATTTGAATTGGCTAAAATGAGAGAACAAGCACAAATTGAATATGAGAACAATAAAGCATTATATCAATTAAAAGCAGAGTTAGATAAAGACCAAGCTAAATATGCTTATGAATTAGAGAAAGCATATGGTGGGAGTTCTACTTCAAGAAGTTCAAGTAATACAACAAGTTTAAGTACATATCAAGACATTATTAATAATAGATGGGCTAATTACGATGAATTTAGCAGAAAATATACAGTAGATGATAATGTTGGACTATATAACTATTTAGTTTCTGAATATTATGCAGGAAGATTATCCTCATCTGACTTAGCAAACCTAACAGCTATGTATAATGTAACTCAACCAACAGACGCGGAAATAGCTCAAGAAGAGAGACGAAAATATCTTGACAGTTTAGAACAATATATGTAGGAGGTGGAATAATGCCACAAGATGAAGAAGAAAAGAAAAAAAGAGAAGAAGAAGCAAGAGCAATAATTTCAAGTAATAGTATAGGGAGTTCAATAAATTCAATTAATTATGCTAATATGAGAGGAACTCCATTAACCAGTAAAAATGACAATGAACAATATTTTATAAATAAAGTAAATGAAGCAAACAGTATAATTAATTCAATTAATCCAAGACAGAATGTTCCAGCACCTTCTACTACTGATGAAGAACGAGAGCAAGGACATAAAAATGTGCAATCACTTTTAGATTTAATGGATAGAAATATAGAGCCAGAAATAGAAAAAACAAGTAATGTTCAACAAGAAGAAAATAATCCAAATGCTAATCATAGATTTAGAATAAATGGAACAAAATCTAAAGAAGAAATAGATAAGCAAGTACAACAAGCAAGTTCTTTAAATGTGCAACCAAATACTAATAACACTAATAATGTTAAAAGCATTACAGACCGTGATATAAAAGTAGGTCTAGCTTCACAAGCAGATACACAGAATGCAAAAGAATTAACAAATACTAACATTAATGCTATGACCGAAGCAAATAGAAAAAACGAAAATATAGAAAAAGGTGGACTTTCTAAATTTGAAGAAATGTTAGATACATTTTTTGATAATATAATTGGAGGAGTAAAACAAACTGTATCAGGTTTAGCAAATGTTGTTACTACTGGTGCAGCTTTAGGCATAAGAGGGTTAGAAGGTGCAGCAGGAATATTAGGACTAGAAAATGCAAGAAATTCATTAAATGAAGCTTATAACTCAATAGTTAAAACAGGAAGTAATATTAATGAAATAGCTAACTATGAAAGAACAGTAAACAGTCAAATAGATGATGATTTAACAAAAACTGTTGGAGATGTAACAAATGTAATTTCTAATATGGTTTCATCACAAGTTATAGGATATGCAATTCCAAGCAGTGTACCTGGTGTTGTAATACAAGGTTTATCTGTAGGTGGAAATTCTGCTCAAGAAGTACTAGATGAAAATAAAGATAATATTGGACAAGCAACATTAACTGGTATTGCAAAAGGTTATACATCTTATTTAACAGAGAAAATGTTTGACGCTAACATACTTACTATGGGAACTAATAAAACCAGTATTCAAAAATCAGTTGATAAGTTAATATCAGATAGATTAAGCTCAAAATTAGGTAAAGAAGTAGCTAATAAAACAGTAGGAATAATAGGAGAAAACGCAGAAGAGTTGGTAGAGGACAATGTTGATAATTTAATAGATAAGCTTATTAACAATAAAGATTTACCAGGATTTAAAGAATGGTGGAATAATACAACAGAAACTGCTAAGGTCACTACTTTATCAACATTGATAATGAGTATGGTAGGATTAGGTGGAGAAAGTTTTCACAATAAAGAAATTGATATGGAAGCAGATTATTGGATAGATCAAGCTCAACAAATAATAGAACAAGAAGATATGGCAATACATTTTAATCCTAGTGAAGTTAAAACTTTAAACGACACTAAAGACTTCTATATAACAAGATTTACACAAGATGGAGAGATTGCTAATGTAGTTCCAACAAGAGGGAAAACAATAGCAAATCCTAATGAAAACTTAAATATAAAGCCTGCAATAGTAAGAGATAATATAACTAACTTTTATACTGTTATAGATGAAGATACTGGAATTGTATTAGATAGTACACCATATAATACAACAATAGAAGCTGAAAGTGGTTTTAATGAAAAAGTAAATAAATTATCTGATTTACAAGTAAGAGATATTAACCAAAAGATAAGTAAAGCAAATTACGCAGTTACTAATGAATTTACTAGAGTTATTAATGAAGCTAAAAACGAATTATCTCAAATGACACCAACAGATTATGGAATAAATACAAGACAAAATACACAACAAAATCAAGAGAAGGAAAGACAAAATTTTGAAAATATAAACAAAACAATTAACCAAATATCAGATAAAAGTGTTTATAACCAGACAGCAGTTGATAATTTATTAACAACCGTAAGTAATAATATGGATAATATTGAATATGTTCCAGAAGATAATAGCGGTGGAGTATTATATTCTTTTGACAATGACAGAAATATAACAGGGCAACAAAATATAAATAGCAAAGTTTATACAGGTAAGAAAATAAAAAGTATAGTAAATACAGCTATACAAAATGCTGATACAACAAATCTATATCAAGAAACGAATATAGATAGCACCCAGACGTCCTCAGAGCCAAATTCAAGCAATTTCTATACTAATCAAGGTAATAACTATACTAATGATACTGGATATGCTGTACAAGATATTAAGAGAGTAACAAAGCCTTTTGATAATCAAGAAAGTTATTCAAGAGATGATATGGTAGATATATGGAATAACCAAGTATCTAACAACAACTATGACGCATATTATGATAACAATGGTAACATAGAAAGATACATTGCTATTGAAGAAGAAGGTAAAAATATTGTTGTAAATCAATACGATAATAACGACAATGTAGTAAAAAGTGAGGTTATATCAAACGAGAATGGAAGATATAAAGCTAGTGATATACAAGATACCCTTAATAGAGTTGCAAGCCTATATGACGAAAATAGACCAATAAAAGGACAAAGAGATATAGAAGGCAACGAAGTTTTGAGCATGAAGAAAAATAATAAAAATAAAGATACTACCTTAGCGTTACCTAAAAATCAAGGTGTTGCTAATTCACGGTAGTACCTCTAATAACAATATATCACAAAGTAGAGACATTATCAAATCTATTGAAAAGTTTGAAAAGGCTAAAAATAATATAGATAGAGAAACAGTTGTAAATATTGCTAATAGTTTAGATATAAAGATTAAAGAAGGAGCTACTAAAATTGAAAATACAAATATGTCTAAACTAGCAGGTAAGAACAAAACTCCTAATATTATAACTATTGATGAATTATTCAAAGATTTAACTAGTAAAAATATTAAGGAATATAGAAAAGAAGCTGAAAGCATTGCTAATAATCTTTATAGAGATAAACTAGTAAAAATATTTGATACACAAACAGAAACAGAAATAAATAAAAGTGGTATTGAAAAAACTCTTTCTGGAAACATTACTAAAAGTAAAATTCAAAGCATTAATAAATTACAAGATATTATTGAACAAGGAATTTATGGTTATACTACATATAATCCAGATGACAATAATGGAATACTTTATCATCATTTCTTCACACCAGTAAATTATCAAAATAAAAATGGATTAATTAGAGTAGTTATAAGAGAATTTACTAATGATAATTCATTAAATGATAAATATTATTATCATCAACTTGAATTTATTAGCAATAAAAAAATAGAAGGTATTAACGCCTTACCCCAAATTAATGGAAATAAGGAAATTAAGTTTTTACCTTCTACTAAGAATAGTATACCACAAAATAATCAAAGTGTCAAAAATAAAACAAAACAGACCCAAACACAAAAGGCAATAAACTCTTTAGAAGATATAAAGACAAAATACAAGAGTCAAACAGACCAATTAAATATATTTGAAAATGAAGATAATACTATAAGTATTAATAATTTAGTTGTAAAACAAAATTTAAGAAATAAAGGAATTGGTCAAAATATTCTTAATGATATTATTGATTATGCTGATAAGAATGGTAAAACAATAACTTTAACACCTACCAGCCAATATCTTACAAAAAATAGATTAACAAATTGGTATAAGAAAAATGGTTTTGTAGAAAATAAAGGTAGAAATACAGATTATTCTATTAGTGATACTATGTATAGGCTTCCTAAAAATAATACTCAAAATAACAAAAACATCAAAGACAACAGTGTCAGAGCTATGAGAAAAAATACTTCAAGAAGTGATACAGTAGTTGACAATCATGGTAGAACTTTAACTAAGCAGCAACAAGAATATTTCAAGGATAGTAAGGTTAGAGATGAAAACGGAAATTTACAAGTTGTATATCATGGTATTAACGATTTTGGTTTTACAGAATTTAAAAGAAACTTTAATTATTATACAAGTAGAGAAGATGTTGCTAATACCTATACTGGAAATAACGGAATATATAGAGGTTACATAAACATAACAAATCCAATAATAATAGACGCAAATAAAGAAAAATGGTCTATGATAGATATTGACAATATTAAAATTAATGGAATTAACGATATAAGAAAGTTCCTAAATCAACAAGGAGCTTCTATATGGCAAGAAAATGGAAAGACAAGAACATCTACAGCAGATTTAGTCCAAGCAATATCAGACGCAATAGATGAAGGTGAAATAACCGCTGACGGAATTATTATACAAAATATCTATGATGAAGGAAGTTATAATAGTGGAGAAGCAAAACTAGGTACAGATTATATAACATTTAAAAGTAATCAATTCAAAAATTTAGATAATTCTTCTCCTACTTCTAATAATGATATAAGGTATATGAAAAAGAGTAATTCAAGAAATAGAACAAATACAACTAATAATTCTAAAAAATTAATAGCTCAACATAATACATCAGAAGAAAAATTAATGGAAGCATTAGACTTAGGAGCTTTACCAGTACCAAGTATAGCTATAACAAAATCAGACACACCTATTTCTAATTATGGAGATATTACATTACTATTCAACAAAGACACAATAAATCCAACAGACAGAAGAAATGTAGCTTATAATAGTGATATTTACTCTACAAGAAGACCACAAACAGTAAACAGCTTAGATAAGAATAAGGTTAAAACCTTCGAAAAGTCTATGAATGATAAAGGTATAAGTTATGGTTATATAAGTCAGATTGAAGAATACATACAAGATAATGATTTTACAAGAGCTAAAGATACAATAAGATATGAACTACAAAAAGCTAATCCAGATATTACAGAGCAAGAAATAGAAGATAGCTTTACAGAAGCAATAGAAACTATTAAAGATAAACGTATATTAAGAGAAGATGTTGACCCATATACTCCTAGTGGCAACAGGAAAAGTATTGAACAAATGTCAGTTCCATATACACTAGATAATATTGTTAGATTAATGACTAAAAAATCTAATAAAGGAGCTGAAAGTAATAACTTTGCAGGTCTTCCAGAAGTAAGAGCAAATCTTTCACAACAATTCAAAAATGTTGAAGAAATGCACCAACAGGAAAACAATCTTGTTTCAACAGAAGAAATGCAAAAGGTAAAAGAACAACTAAATGATGAATTTTACAACTTAATAGACGAAATAGGAAAATATGATAAGGTTGAGAGATATTTTGGTAGTGCTGATACAGTTGCTAATGCACTAAATGAAACAGCAAAATCTAAAAATATTTCAAAAGAAGTACTAGAAAATGAACTTGATTTTGTTTCAATAACAAATGTTCCAGACAAAACACTTCAAAAAGCAATTGATTTTTTGAATAGTTTAAAGAATGTTCCTACTGAATACTTTGAAGTAAAGCCACAAAGAGCGGTTGGTTTAAATGAAATTCAAAGTGCCATTGTACCAAAAAATACTTCTAAAGAACTTATAGACAAATTAAAAGAAAATAACATTCCTATTACTTATTACGATACTCAACAAGAAAGAAATAAAATAATTGCAAATGAGACAGAAAATAAAAATATACGTTTTGCTAAGAAAACAGCTAAGACACCTAAAGTAGAGGGAGAAATACTAGAGCCAGGACAAACAAATGCACAAAGAGAAAGTAATTACATAGAGCAAGAAATAAGAAAAATAGAAGAAAGTGGTAATTGGGACGACAGTATTCCTGTAACAAGAATGACTGATATAAGAAAAACGATTGAAGATTATCTAGGTATTGGAGTTCAAAAAGGACGTTTTAGACAACAGGCTTATGGTATTTATAAAGGAAATAGAGATGTAATAAGAACTAAAGAACTTAAAGACATTGATACAATCTTGCATGAGACCGGACATGCTTTAGACATTGGAAAAAGAATAAAACTGGATAAAGAAAGTATCTCAAATGAACTTCTAAAAGCAGTAAATAGATATGGTGGATATGAAGCTGAAACAAGAGAAGTACAACTTGAAGAAGGTTTTGCAGAAGTAATAAGAGAATATACTATTGTACCTAATCAAGCTAAAATTGATTATCCTCAAACTGTTGAGATATTAGAAGGTATAAGACAAACAGATAAAGATTTTAATAAATTTATTACCGATGTACAACAGCAAACATACAATTACATACATCAAAATCCAGAAAATAGAGTTTTAAGTAACCAAAGCATAGGAGAAAGGACAGATAAACCTAAGTGGTCAAAAGAATATATACAGCAAGAAGTAATGAGAAATATCTATGATAAAGATATTTCAATTAAATATGCAGTAAATGAAATGCAAAAGGTAAATGGTAAATCTACAAACGATTTAAAAGCGAGTGAAAACGCATATTATTTAACAAGACTTTCTAGTGGTATTGGAGATAAAGTTGTATCTATGCTATCTAAAGGCTATATAGATGAAAATGGAAATAAATTAATGCCAGGGCTAGAACAACTAGGAGAAATACTTGGAAATAGTGAGAAAAGATTTAATGACTTAAGAGCTTATCTAGTAGCACAAAGGGATTTAGAGTATAAAGCTAAAACATTAAAGACAGGTATAAGAACAATGGATAGTAAAGCTGTTGTAGAGCAATTTAAGAATGATAAACAAATACAAGAAGCAGCTAAAATTGTATATGATACTCTAGATGGTGTTATGCAATATGCAGTAAATAACGGATTAATAGACCAAGAAACAGCAAATAGCTTACGAGAAAGCAATGCTTTCTATGTACCTATGCAAAGGGTTTTAGAAGGCAACAAAAACAATGTAGGTAGAAGGGGAGCAGTAGCAGATATTATAAAAGCTAGAACTGGAAGTGAACTTGATGTAAAAGATGTTTTAGAAAATATTGTTGCAAATTGTGCTAACATAATTCAACAAGTAGAAAATAATAACATTTTAAAAGCACTATATAATCAAGGAGAACAAGTTGGTATGACCGGTAAAATTTACGATGTTATAGACGCACCTATGATAAAAATAGGAACTGCTAAATTAAGTACTTGGGAAAGAGAATTAAGAAATCAAGGGGTTGACACAACTGAATTAAACCTAGAAAAAACAATTGATTTATTTGCACCCAATAACAAAGTAGATACAAATAATCTTATTACAAGTTTTATAAATACAAATGGAAAAAGAATATATTTACAATTTAATGATGAAGTATTGTTCAATTCTTTAATGAATATGGATAAAAAGTTTATGAGTACTGTTTTAAATATAAATAGGAAATTAAATATGCCTTTAAGATATGGTGCTACAATGGCTAATATTGGTTTTGCAATTCCAAATATGATATCAGATACAGCACAAGCAACAATATTTAGTGAAGCTGGCTTTATTCCAGTAGTAGATAATGTAATTGGAATAATGGATATTTTATCAGTTCAAAATAAATCTGCCAGAAATTTCTTTAATAAAGTTGTTCCTGGATATGCAAATAGAATAAATACTTTATATGCTATATATGAACAAACAGGAGCTACAAGTGCAACAAGAATGAGTCAATATAGAGAAAAAACTCAAGCACTTATGAAAGATGTTTATGGTACAAAAAATAGTGAAGTTCTAGGAATAAAAGAGAAATTTAAACCTTTAAAAAGACTTTTAGATATAATGACATATATTCCAGAATTATCTGAACAAAGTACAAGATTTAGAGTTTTTGAAAAAAACTTAGACTTATATAGAAGTAAAGGTATGTCAGAAACAGACGCAAGAATACAAGCAGCCTTACAGAGTAGAGACGCGACACAAGATTTTGGAAGAACTGGTAATGTTACAAGAGAGATAAATCAATTAATACCTTTCTCTGCTGCTAGAGTTGGAAGTGCTTATACATTTGCAGAAAAAGTAAAAGCTAACCCTAAACGTGTTGCAAGTAGAATGGCTATATTAATTGCAATATCTACAGCCATAAAAGCAATAGGTTATGATGACGATGAAATAGAAGAATTAAATCAAAGAAAGAAAGATGATAACTTTGTGCTAAAAGTCGGCGACCAAATTATAACTATTAAGAAGCCACAAGGAATACTTAGAAGTATTATAAACCTAGGAGAATATGTACAAGACTTATTTACAGGACATATTGAAGAAGGTAAAGAAGGAGAAAGACTAACTGAATGGGTTACTAATGCAATAATGGATAATATGCCAGCAGACAGTGTAACAGGTTTAGTTCCTAATATGATAGCTCCTGTAGTTGAAAATGCGATTAATAAAGACTTGTATTATAACTCTGATATAGTAAAGAGTTATGATTTAGAATTACCAGATAATGAACAATATTATGATTATAATTCTCAACTTGCAATATGGCTAGGACAGATATTTAATTATTCTCCTGCTAAGATAGATAATTTAATAAGTGGATATTTGGGAGGACTTGGAACATCTGTAACAAATGTTATTGACTGGATAGCTGGTAAAACTGGAATAACAGTAGAACAACCAAATATGGGAGCAGAAGATAGTGCAGTTGGAAAAAGATTTTTTGTAAACGTAAACTCTAACAGCCAGAGTGTTGACGACGTTTACACACTAAAAACAGACTTAACAAAAAAACAGAATGGTGGTACAATAACAGAGGAAGAAGAAAAGCAACTTGAAGCATTAACAGAAGCAACAAGTAATATGGCTAAACTTAATAAACAAATAAAAGAGATCAAGAAAAGTTTAACATTATCTGCTAATGAAAAAGCTGACCAAATAAGAGTTTTACAACAACAAAAAACAGATACAGCAAGAAAAGCACTAGGAAAAGACCTTCTATTTTCTGAAAATCAACAAGCAATTGAAAGCACACAGTTCTATCCTTCACGAGACACCTTAAGTCAAAACAAAAGAACTCTAACACTTACTTCTGAAATGAAAAAAGAATATGAAGAAGTAGCAACCGAATATTACCAAAAATACGAAAAGCAAGGAATATATAGCGAAGAAAAGCTAGAACAAATAAAACAAAAAGCAAAAGACTATGCTAAGAACTATTTAATGAAAAAATATAAAAGCGAATTAGTAAAGTCTGGAGAATAATTAATAAGGGTTATTACAATAAGTGTAATAGCCCTTTTATCTTTATTTAAAGGTGGGAAATATGGAAGGAATAACAAGTATAATAATTAGTTTAACAGCCTTAGTTACAGCAATAGCAGGACTCGTAGTAGCAATTGCAAAAGCAAAAAAAGAAATAGAAAATTCTATTCCAAAAAAAATAAAAAACCAGATTAATATTGATAATGAAATTATAAAACGTATGGAGAATTTAAAAGAATATCTAAATGCGGATCGTGTGCAAGTCTATGATTTTCATAATGGCGGACATTACGCAAATGGTAGAAGTGCTTTAAAAACATCTTGTACATATGAAGTATGTAGAAGTGGTTGTAGAAGTTATCAAATGTATTTACAAGCAATACCTCTTAGTTGTATACCACAATTTGTAGAAACATTGCTTAATAAAGAAGAGTTAAAGATAAATAATTTAGAAGATATAAAAGAAAATATGAACTCTACGTATCACTTGAAGAAAGACCAAGGAGTAAGAAGCTTCTTTGATGTAGTAATTTATAATAAAAATAAAGAACCAATAGGCTTTTTAGCAGTTCAATATTTAACAGAAAACAAAGTGAACTTTAGTCACAACGAATTAAACGAAATATTAAAATTAAAATTCTTTATAGAAGAAAACTTAGAGAAAATGACAGCAAAAAAATCTAAATAGGAAGGAGGGATACTATGAGTAATAAAGTATATGATGTTTTAAAATGGATAACACTTATATTTTTACCAGCATTAACAACTTTAGTTGGTGTTATACTGAACAGCTTTAATGTTGGTTGTACAGAAATAGTCTTAACTATAATGACAGCAGTAACAACATTCTTAGGAGCTATACTTGGAATATCTAATATTAATTATAAAAACAAGGAGTGATAATTATGGCTACAAATATACCATTAACAGGTGCATTTAGAGTAACATGTGAATACAAAAGAAAAGGAGACTGGGCTGCTGGTTGGCATACAGGAATTGATTTAGTTGGAGATGATACAATTTACGGTACTTGTGATGGAACAGTAACAAAAATAGGTTGGGATAATAGTTATGGAAATTATATTACCGTTAAAGCTTCTGACGGGAAATATCACTGGTTTTGTCATTTAAGTAAGGTAACTTGTAGTGAAGGAGATAAAATAAGCCGTACGACGAAAATAGGAGTTATGGGTAGTACAGGAAATTCAACAGATAAACATTTGCATTTCGAAATAAGAAATTCTAGTAATAAATACGCAGATAATTCAAACCCAGCAGGCTATATGGGAATACCAAATAAAGTTGGAAGTTATAATACTCCTAATTATCAAATTGGAAACACAACGGCTTCTAGTAATTCAAATACAACAGGAGAACTAAAAACATTAAATCATAATACTAATTTAAGAAAAGCCCCTACAACATCTGCTGATATATTAAGTTTATACATACCAAATACAACATTATATGTTTTAGAACCTAGTGTAGCAGTAGCTGATGGATATACTTGGGATAAAGTAAAAATACGTGTAACTGGAGAAGAAGGTTATATGATAAATAAAAATTATAAATAAAATAGGAGGTAAAATATGTTAAAAGGTTTTGATGAAAATGGAAATATGCAAAATGTAAAAGTAAGTGAAAATGGAGAAGTGCTTGTAAAAACATCTGGAGAAACTAGTGAAAATCAAGAAGAAACGACATTGAACGCAAGTGTACAAACAGTTGGAACAACAGCTACTACAATTGCAATAAATAAAAAAGTAACACAAATAGATATAGCAAATTATAGCGAAGAAGCAAATATAACATTAACCGCTGGTGGAGTTAGTGCAGTAATAGGAGCTAATATTGCAACTACAATTAAATTAAATAAACAAGTAGATAACATATCTCTAGTTTCTACAGTAGCAGATACTAAAGTACAATTAGTTGTAAGTGGGGTGGAGTAATATGGCAATTAAATTTTTAAATAAAGGAAATAGCAAAAGTATCCCAAATATCTTTATGCAAGAAATAGAACCTTCTATTAAAAATGGTATATGGCTTAAGAGTTCACAAACATTTAATAATTTAATAATCACTGATAAACTGTCTAGTGCCCCAGTATTTACAAATATATATAGTGTTGAAAATTTACCAGAAAATGCTACATATAGTAATACACGTTTATTTAAATATAATGGAAATATTTATATAGCTCAAAATAACTTTTTAGGTATATTAAATTTAGAAGATATGACTGTTACACAAGTATATAATACCTTACCTTTTACTATACATGAATCAGACTATTATACAAATATAGTAGTAGTTGGTAATGACATTTTTGTAGGAAAAATTTTTTCAAATAAAATTATAAAATATAACTTGGAAGAAAACACAGTTGAAGATTTTATTACATTACCAAACTCCGGTAGACAATTTACATTGTCTTATTATAACGGAAATCTATATGTAATAGTCTACTATAATTTTAGCTTTTTTTATAAAATAAATATATCTCAGAAGATAGTAACAAGTCTAGCTTATCCAGACAATAATGACAATTACCTAAACGGTACTAATAGTGTTGTAGCAGGCAATAAAATGTATATGTTTTCAGGTGTATCAGCAAATGAGAAAGCATTTTGCTTTGATTTAGATACAGAAATATATGAAAACTTACCAGACATAGCTATAGAAGATTATGGCTTTAATAGACTATACTATGGTACAGTTTTATATTATAATAATGTTTGTTACATATTAGGTGGAAGTGAAGGAATAAATGGTATTATAACTTATAACATACAAACTAAAACATACGGTGTAATATCTTCTACAGGATATTCAAACCAAATGGGTATATTTGTAGATAATATTGCATACATATTTGAAAGCAAAAAAGTTTCTTTATTAGAAATACCATTCTTGAATTTTAAAGAAAAAAGTATCATTTTAGATATTAGCCAAAATACATATACAACTAAATTAGTAGAATATGATACAACTAATATTACTGGCGATATTACATTTAAATTTAATGATGCTAATTATAATGATGCAAGTAATAAATTAATACAAACATTACCAACTTACTATGGTAATGGAACAGAATGGATTAAATTTAAAAATTAATTATAACTATATGGTGGAAGAAGTATATATAAAATAATAAGCATAGTAGCTAGAATTATATCTAGCTGCTTTTTCTTCGACAGTTTTCGACACAATATTTTTATAAAATATGATACAATTGTTGAAAGGAGATGATAAATATGACAATTCAAGAAGCTTATTTAAAATCTCTTCAGAAAATAAAAGAAGAAAAAATTAAAGACATAAAGGAGTACACAAAGTTAGCAAAAAAAGAAAATCTTTTAAATGCAACATCACTAGAATATATTTCTAGGAAAGACTTCAATAACTTAATAAAAAACCAGGATATTTAGTCCTGGTTATTTTTATTATTATATTTCTTTTCTAAATAATCTTCTGCTATAATATGTGAATATACAGATATTGCAATTGAAATAGAACATAATATATAACCTAAAATGCTATTGAAACTTTCATAGAAGAATATAAAAGTAATTCCCCAAACAAAAAAAGTATTAATAGCAAAAATGTATGGAAAAATCTTTTTTAAAAGTTTAGTCAAAAATTCATATATATTATTACTTCTATTCATAATTATTCTTCCTCCTTAATTAGATTTGTTGTAGGAGGTCTTTGGGTTGGTAATAATAGCAATATTAGTAAAACTATATATACGATATAATTAAAAGCAGGAATACCAAAAATAAATAAAACATACACAAATAAAAAATATGGACTTATATTTGCGTCACGTAATCTTTTAATTTGCATGATAATATTTAATACTAAAAATGAAAAATATAGAAAATCTTGATACCTATCTATGTAGAATCCATAACTGTACATATTTTGAATTACTATACCTAAAAGAAGTAATAATAACAAAATTAATAGTGATACTCCAAAAAATATCCAATAATTCTTTCTTGAACAATATTTTGATTCAAATAAATTTGTTATTTTATTTAATACTTTATCCATTGTAACATCTCCTAATATTTTCTTTAGTTTATTTTTTTTATTATATCATTATGAATTATAAATTTCTATATTTTTTGATATTTTTAGATATTTTTTATGAAACATTGATAATCATTTACAAAAATCCTTTTTTTTGTTATAATATATTAAATTTAATGTTTTATATAAAATAGAGGTAACAAAAATGGAAAAGGAAAAATTAAAGGAAGAATGTATAAAACTATTTCTTAGTGGAAAAAGTTACACAGAGATAGCAAAACTGACCAACTATTCGAGGCAACATGTATCAAATTTAATAAAAAATGATAAAAGAATAAAAGAAAAGTTAAATAATAAAACTGTTAAAGTCTATAAATTAAAAAATAGATCCAGAATGAATATACCAATAAATGCGGAATTTTTAAGAAAAATAGGTGTTAGTAAGAATTGTGAAAAGGAAGATTTTGTTGAAGTTCATTTAGACGAAAAAAATAAAATAATAACAATAAAAAAATTGTAAAATGTGTAAGAAATAATATATTTACTTACATATTTTTTTACCCTCACTTGCATTTGCACTGTGCTTATGTTATTATGTAAAGTATGGGGGTGAAAAAATGAAATTAAATTATTTTGAAATACCAGAAATACTAAAAAATTTTTTAAATTATTTATTAGGTATAAAAGGATATTCAATAAATACTGCAGAAGCTTATTGCGGAGATTTACTTATGTTTTTTCACTTTATAAACGAATATCTTAACTTTAATATTTCTATAATGAAATTTAATGCTTTAATATTATTTCAAGTAAAAAAAAGTGATGTTATAGCTTTTTTAGTTCATTGTGGCTTTTCAAAAGATAATTCTGCTAATACAAGGCAACGTAAACTTGCAGCTATAAGAACATTTTATTGTTGGCTAATTACTACGACTCCAGGAGGTTATAATCAAGAAAACCCAACAAGAGAAATACCTAATATAGAAAAGATAGAAAAAATACCTAGACATCTGTCATTAGATCAAGCTAAAAAGATTCAAGAAATATTTACAATAAAAAATTCAAGATTTCCTATAAGAAACAATGCAATAATCTCTACTTTTCTATCAACTGGTGCAAGAGCTTCTGAATTAATAAATGCAAATTTAAAAGATGTAAATTTAAAAAATAATACATTAACCGTAATAGGAAAAGGAAATAATGAAAGAATATTATATCTAAATAAGACTTGTAAAGAAAAATTAAATAAATATATCGAGCAAAGAAATAGAAATAAAAAAGTAATTAGTCTTAATGAACCATTATTCTTAAATAAAAACGGCTCTAGGATTGGTATAGATTGCGTAGAGAATATTTGTGAAAAAGCTTTTGAACTCATGGGACTTAGTAATTGTGGATATACAACACATACATTAAGACATACAGCAGCAAGCATGATATATATATACGTAACACAAAATATTTTAGTATTAAAAGAATTTTTAGGTCATAAAAGTGTTGCAACAACACAAATATATACTCATATTTATAACGAACATATAAAGGAAGCTGTGGATAAAAATCCATTAAATAATTTTGAAAAAACTGCAAATAGGGAAGAGGAGGTAGCGTAAATTGAACAAGTTGGATTTTGATATAAATTCTATTAAAAAAAATAAAATAGAATTATTAAATTGTCAAGTAGATTTAATTTTAAGAAGTTTAGAATTTTATTCATATACATATAATTATATTTATCCAAGACGAGGAAAATCTGAAACTTTAGAAGAAAATTTAAGAAAAAATTTAGTTCGTGATACTTATCATCAAATTACTAGTCAATTACATATTAACGAACATATTTACGATGATTATAATAAGTTTAAAAAAGATTTTGAAAAAGTTGCGTAAAATCTATTGACAGCGAAAAAAAAATATGATATTAAAATAATAATAAATTTTGATTAGTATTCTATGAAAAAACGACGCATGAAAATCAAAAATAAGCCGATTTAATTTTTAAGACGACAAGTTATATTAATAAAAAATAGCTTGAAATAAGGTATTTTAGAGATATTTATTATTTTGAAGGAATATAGGTCTCTATATTTTTTCTCCTATTCTTGTTTGCACAAAAGATTGATTTTGTGCAATGTATATAATGCATTACCTTTTACCTTTTTTTATTAATCCTCTCCTATTCTTATAAATGTTCTGATAAATGTTCTGAATAATTTAATATTTTATTTAAATTATAGAATTTAAATTTTCTTTTAATTTTATTTTATAAAGCTTTTCTTGAGATTTTTTCTCATTTCTATTTTTTGGTGATATTTAATATTGCATTTGTTTCTTTTTTTGCTCCTTCTCTTCCCTGAAGATAAAATTAAAATTTTTATAGAAAAAAAGATAGAAGTAAAACTTCCATCCTTTTTAGTTTATTTAAATCTTATTAAATAATTATCCATTTTATCAATAAACTCATCATTATTTTTTGTTTGAGTCATTTGACTAATAACTTGTTCAGTAACATCAGCAACTGGCATACTATTCATAGCTTTTCTTAAAGCAAATACTGTTTCTTTTTCCTTTGTAGTTAGTAATAAGTCTTCCCTTCTAGTTCCAGATTTGTTGATATCTATAGCTGGGAAAATACGTCTTTCTGATAATTTTCTATCTAAATGAACTTCCATATTTCCAGTTCCTTTAAACTCCTCAAAAATAACATCATCCATTCTGCTTCCAGTTTCTATTAAAGCTGTTGCTAAAATAGTAAGACTTCCTCCAAATTCAATATTCCTAGCTGCACCAAAGAATTTTTTTGGTTTGTGTAATGCTGCAGGATCAATACCACCTGATAAAGTTCTTCCTGAAGAAGGAATAACTAAGTTATAAGCTCTGGTTAATCTAGTAATGCTATCTAACAATATGACTACGTCTCTACCTTGCTCTACAAGCCTTTTAGCTCTTTCTAAAACCATTTCTGCAACTTTTACATGATGTTCTGGTAATTCATCAAACGTTGAATGAATTACTTGACCTTTTATAGAACGTTTCATATCTGTTACTTCTTCTGGTCTTTCATCAATTAGAAGTACAATTAATTCTACTTCTGGGTTATTTTGACTAATTGCATTTGCAACTTTCTTTAATAATGTAGTCTTACCAACTTTTGGTGGAGCAACTATCATACCTCTTTGGCCTTTACCTATTGGACACATTAGGTCAATAATCCTAGTTGCGTATTCATTTGATGTTGTTTCTAATTTTAATCTTTCATTTGGGTAAATAGGTGTTAATTCATCAAATCTTTTTCTTTTCATGGCTTTTTCTGGATGTTCTCCGTTTACTTCACCAACGAATATCAAAGATGGAAATTTCTCACCTTCTCTAAATCTTGAAATTCCCTTTATAATATCCCCTGTATCTAATCTAAATCTTCTTATTTGTACCATAGATATATAAACATCTTTATCACTAGATAGATAATTATCTCCTCTTAAGAAACCATATCCATCTGGCAATATATCTAATATTCCCTCAACTATTTCATCGCCTTCATTAGTTAATTTATAATCAACAATTGGTTCTCCATTCTCATCATAATGTCTTTCTACAGATTCCTTTTCATCTAGGTCATTGTCATCATCTCTTTGCTTTTCATTATCATAAAAAATTTCAGAACTAGATGTGAGTTGTTTTAAAACAGTAATTAATTCATCTTTTTTTAATTTTGATATATTTTTAATATTATGTTCTTTTGCTAATGCTTTTAATTGTGTTAGTGTCATTTCTTCTAATTCTAACATAAATACCTCCTATAAATATTTTATTTATTGTTTTGTTTTTGATATTGGGGAATTTTAAACGAAATTAAATAAATATTAATAACAATATATATATTATAACATGTTTTGGAAGTTTTTGGAATACCTTTTTATAAAAAAATAAAAGGAATGTTTTTTACATTCCTTGATCCATATAAATTCTTTCATTTGGATAATACATATCTAATTTTTCTCTTGCCATTTGTTCAATAAAATCTAGTGAATCTACATTTTCCTTTTGTTTAGCAAGATTTTCTTTATTTTGAGTCTCTTCTGCTATTTCTTGATTTAATTGTTCTGTCTGATTACTATATTGATTTAATGTTTTTTGTTGATTTATTATAGTAAATACTGCATATACAGCAATTATTAATATTATAAGTTTTCTATAAATTTTTTTCATAAGTTAATCTCTCCAATTCTAACGTGTTAATCCATTTGGATGCTATAATAATATAATTCTACATTTTTAAGGAAAATCCTTCTTATATTTTTAATTTTTTACATTATTTTCAATCTTTTTATTCTTTTTAGTTATTTTTATAAAATTATTAAATAAATTTGTAAAATTTTTTCTAATATTAATAAAAATAAAAGAAATAGGTTTAAAAAACGTCTTTTTTATAAATTTGAAAGGAATCAAAATAATTTTTAAAATTTTGATAATAATTTTTTTTAAAAATAAAATTATTGTTACATTTATTTTTATAAAAAATGAACTAAATATCAACATGTATAATGTAATACCAACAGCTATTCCTAAAAACATAAATAAGCGAATTTCTCCATTATTAAAGACAAATATGAAATATAATATAGAAATTCCTGTTAAAATCCAAAATAATATATCTTCAATATAAGTTATAATATCACTTGTTTTAAATGATTTTCTGAGTATTCTAAAAAAGTCAAATATAATACCAATTAAACATCCATTTAATACAAAAATAAAAAATAAATATCCTTGATTCAAAATCATAAAAATGTCTCCTTAAAGTAAAATTCTATTTAAAAATTTTACTAATAAAACTTCCTTTTTGTTTTTCGATATTTTTGTTATCACTATAATTCATTGAAGAAATATCTCCTTCAACTATTACTTCTGAAGTATCAATACTTAATTTATTTATCCTTAAATTATCTCCTTTTATTGTTAATAATCCAAGTTCAGTTTCTATAATGATTACTTGATCATCAAAGCTTAGTACATCTAAAACTCCGGAAACACTTAATTTTCCTCTATTTTCTAGAATAAGATTTTGAATTACACTTGTTTGCTGTATTTTTCTTTCATCAATAGTCATTAGCATTACCTCCCTATTTTGCTTAACCGTTAAAATATATATATTCAAGGTTTGTCTTATTTAGAACTTATTTTAGAATATTAACTCATGTAATTCTTTTAAATTTTTGTCTTCAATAATATTTTTAAAAACAATGGAAATTTTAGTTTCCGAAATTTCAAAATTAAGCAATTCCAAATCTTTTTTTCTTATAAAATCAATAATATTTTTTATTAAATCAAAGTTCCTTATAATACCATTTCCTATTATGGAAATTCTTGATACTTCTTTTTTTATAATACTTTTTACTTTGTCTTCCTCAATTTTATCAGATATAATAGTTCCTTTTTCTTCATTAAAAGTTGATTTTGTTATAATAGGTATTTTAAACTTTTCTCCTATCTCAACACATCTATTATGAAGAACTTTTGCACCTTCACTTGATAATTGCATCATTTCTTCATAAGAGAGATTTTTTATTTTTTGAGCATTTTCTATCTTATTAGGATCTGTTGTATATACACCATCTACATCTGAGAAAATATAACAATTTTTAGCATGTAAAGCTGCTGCAATTGCTACTGCTGTTGTGTCTGAACCTCCTCTACCTAAAGTTGTAATATCTAAATTTTCGTCTATTCCCTGAAAACCTGTTACTATTACTATTTTTTCTTTATCTAATTCCTTTAATATTCTTGATGTATCTATTTTTATTATACTAGCATTTTGATTATTGTTATTAGTAAATATTCCAGCTTGCCATCCTGTTAATGATACTGAAGGATAACCCATATAATTTAGAAGAATACTTAGTTTTGCTGTAGACATTTGCTCCCCACAACTAACTAAAGCATCTAATTCCCTACTTGGTATATCATTAGACAGTTCTTTTGCTTCAGTTATTAATTTATCTGTTGTTTTTCCCTGAGCAGAAAGGACAACAACAACTCTATTTCCTTTGTCATATATTTTTGTAATTCTTTTTGCAACTAATTCTAATTTTTTATTATCAGCAATAGAACTGCCTCCAAATTTTAAGACCATTATTGTGTCCATATTTTTTGCTCCACCTCTTTTTATAATATAAAAACCATTTTAAATTTAAATCCGGCTTCGTTATATTATATGTAAAATCAAAGAAAAAAGAGATAGAATATCTGAAGTTGTCAACAAAAAGTAGACACTAAAAAAGTTATCTATGAAAACCCTAATTGAATGCGATATTCAATTGGGG
>CALXAY010000002.1 GCA_944386415.1 uncultured Clostridia bacterium
TCTATATAGATATTATATAAAATTTTAAAAAATAAAAAAATATATAATGGACTATATGTTCATTATACGAGGAGAAAAAATGCAAATAGAATTAACTCCTACTGCTGGTAATGAAGCTTTTTATGAAAAAGCTGGTTTTAAATATAAGCCAGACAAAATTACTGGTATGTATTTATGGATAAAAAAATAAATTTATATAAAATCCTTGCCATAGTTATACTTGAAAGGAGGTGAAAAAAGTAATGGCAGGGTATCTTGAAAAGAGAGGTAAACACTCATGGAGATTAATTGTATCACATGGTTTTGACAGTTACGGTAACAGGATTAGATATACTAAAAGCATAAAAGCAAATAGTAGACGTGAGGCAGATAAAGAACTTGTAAATTTTGTTTATGAAATTGAAAACGGTATTGTTTTACAAAACTCTTCAATGACATTTAAAGAATTTACAGATTTATGGTCTAAAAATTACGGTTCAAAAGAATTGGCTCCAAAAACTTATGAAAGATATAAAGGAATGTTAAACACACGAATTATTCCCTACTTTGGACATTTTAAATTGTCTAATATAAAACCAACTCACATTATGAATTTCTATGATTATCTTTCAAAAGATCATCAGTTAAAAAGATGTAAAAATAATAATGGAAAAACTGTAATGAAAGGACTATCTTCTAAAACAATATTGGAACACCATCGTTTATTACATGCTATGTTGCAAAATGCAGTATATTGGCAAATAATACCTTATAATCCAGCAGATAGAGTCAAACCACCTAAACACCAAAGACCTCAAATCAAATATTATGATGACATTCAATGTAAGCAATTATTAGAAGCTTTAGAGAATGAAGAAATTAAATTTCAAACTATTGTTATATTAACATTGTTTACTGGTATGCGTAGAGGCGAAGTATTGGGCTTAGAATGGTCAGATATTGATTTTGATAATGGTTTTGTACATATTACTAAGGCTAGTCAATATACATCTGAAAAAGGCATTTTCGTAAAAAATCCTAAAACTCAAAGTTCAATTAGAGAAGTTGGAATTCCTGATATAGTTATCAATATGCTTAAAAAATATAAAACTTGGTATGATGCTGAAAAAGAAAAATGTGGTAGCTTATGGGTTAACTCAAATAGACTATTTGTTACTTGGAATGGAAATCCAATGCATCCTGATACAGTTACAGATTGGTTTCGTTCTTTTATTAAAAAGAATAATTTGCCAAAGATTACTTTCCATGGTCTAAGGCACACTAATGCTACTTTGCTTATATCTAAAAACGTAGATGTAGCAGTTGTAGCATCAAGATTAGGGCATGCTCAAATAACTACTACCTTAAACTTCTATGTACATCCAGTTGAATCACATAATAAAGAAGCAGGTAATGTTTTAGAGAAAATGCTCAAGTAATTCATTATTGAATTTTATAATTTGATAATGATTATACCAATAAAAACTCTTTTCAAAATTCTTGAAAATTACTTTTTTGATTTTTAAGTTTTATATAAATTAGCAATGCTAAAATATGCTATTTATTGCATAAAAATGTAGGGACTGTCCCCAAATTGTCCCCACTTTTAAAATTTATATTAAATTTTATTTAAATCAAATTACTTTTAATCCATTGATACTGTAAGATTACGTTGTTTTAGTATGTTACTTATTTACAGTAGATTTCAACGGGTTATGAGGAAGGAAAGTCTAAAACTGGAACTCCTTTATTTTCAAGTATTCCGAGTTTCGATTTTAGGTTTTACCCTTTATTTACCCTTTATCTTGTTTTCTCCATGATTTTTAATCCATTTCTAAGTTGTCTAAATAAGCCTCTAATCTATTCATTTGGGATAGTTTAACTTGTCCTAAAATATGGACATAAATATCTGCTGTTGTATTATAACTTGCATGTCCTAAAATTTCTTGTAGGACTCTAAGATCTATTCCTGCCTCTATTGATCTTGTTGCAAAAGTATGCCTTAATTCGTGAATTCCAACTTTTCTAAAATTATGACTTTCACAAATTACTTTTCACGATTTTACTTTTTCTTACATAATATTACTTTCTTTTACTCGTACCATAGTCCCCATATATGATACAAAAGTAATATTATTTTTCATATAGCTTATCAAAAGCTACTTTTTCTTGTTCTTCCATAAAGTTGTCGATTACCTTTTTTCTAAAAAGAACTTTCCCACCAACCCTAAAATGAGGTATCTCATTCTTTCTTACTTGCTGACCCAAAAGCCAATAAGAAATCCCCATATATTTAGCTGTTTCTTCCATAGTTAAAGTAGTTCTTTCAATTTTTTCATATTTCTCTAAATCTGGCATAATCTCACCTCCCAACCTCATTATACAAATCTATTCTTATCAATCCCAAACCTTTTTTAGAAAAAAATTGCAAAAAAAAATAAGGGGCAAAAGATTTTACTCTCTCGCCCTTTTCGTAAATAAAAAATAATTCAATATAAATATGAATTCATATATTTTATTAAATTATAATAAAAATATTCTAAATGTCAATATTAGCAACCTGTTCTAGGTAATTTTTGTGTAACTTCTATTTCTTTAAAATAAGTTACTGTAGTCCATTCATCAGTATCTTCAACATATTTATCTTCGTAATTTCCGAAAACTTTAGTATAGTTTGTAAATACAAAACCATTTCCTAAGCCTTCTAACATATCACAATATAATATTGGGGATTCAACTTCAGAAAAACCTACTTTTACAGTTCCAAACCTGAATTCATATTCTGTTATAAACTCATCTTCTTCAAGTTCAGCAGTTTTGAAACTTACTTCATTATTAACTTGTGTACTTAATTTATCTACTAGCATTTTGTAATCATTCTTATTTGTTTTATACCAAATAGAATATTCTAAGTCCTCATTCCAAGTTCCTGTGTATATTCTATCTACTCTTAATGCTTGTGTAGGTAAAGTATCTTGCCAAGTGAAATTATCTAATTTAACATTTGATTTATTTCTAATGTTTTTGAAATTATAATAAATACTATCTTTAGATTGTGTTTCTATAAAGCCTGTTTTTTCAACTTCAACATCTATATCAACACTATCATCTTCGATATTAACTTTTACAATTTCTTTATGCTCTTTTATTTCAGCTTTAAAAATATCAGAATTTATTAAATAATAAACTGATCCTGAATCTACTTCTTTTAAATGATATTCTCCTTTTACAAGCAATTTTGAAATAGCTTTTCCTTCTTTGTCTGTAGTTAAAGTATCAACTAATTCATCACTTGAATTATATACTTCAAATATTGCTCCTTCTAAAGGTGTTCCTTTTTTATCTCCTGTAAGTTTATTATCATTGCTACTAACTTTAGTTACTTCAATTTGTCCTTTTATTTTCTCATTTTCAAAAGTTATATTCTTAATTTGATTTTCTTCTAGTTTTATTGTATGAACTTCATCATCTAAAACATAAGTATCTAAAGTCTCAACTTCTTGTATTTTTAATTCTGAAAAATCTCTTATTGGATATCTCGATGTTTCAGCCTCTCCGTTCTTATCTGTAATTAGTTCTTCAAGTACATTTCCATCTTTATCCATAACTTTAAATTTAACATTTTCAAGTTTTACTTCGTGATCTTCTTCATCAACTTTTATAATTTTTATAGCTCCCTTTTTTAATTCGTTTTGTATTTGAAGCTCTTTAGTTAAATTCCATTCAACTTTAACATCAGTATCTTCAGCTAAGTTGTACCATTTATTAGTTTTCTTCTCAATTAGTGAATAGTCTCCTATTCTAAGGTCTTTTATTTCTAATTCTCCATTAACATCTGTATTATATGTTCCAATAACTTTATTAAATTCGTGTGAGAATAGGTCAAATTCAACATTTCCTAGTACAACCCTATTGTTATCTTTATCAATTTTATAAACCTTTATATTGCCTTTTTTGTGTTCATTCTCTACACTAACAGATGATGTTTTATTATATTCAACATTTACATCAAATTCAGCTTTATTTAAAATGTATTTTGGATTTGTCTCAACTTCTACTAATTTATAGTTTCCTTGATATAATTTGTCGAATTTTGCCTCACCTTTGCTATCAGTAGTTGCAGTTCCTACAACTGTTCCATCTGTTTTTTTTAGTGAAAATGTAACTCCTTCTATTGGATTTTTTGTATAATCATCAGTTTTATTGACTAAAATTTTTCCTGTATTAGTTTTAATATTTAAAGTAGCTCTACCAACTCCATCTCCAAAAGGATCATAAGTTAAAGCATAATTTTGAGTTTCAGAAATTCTTGTACTTCCATAAAATACAGGATATGTTTTACATTTACCTTGAACATTTATAACTGCATTTGTAATATCCTTATCCATTTGTGATTTGGGTATTTTTACATACATACTTTCATTTCCGTTAAATGAATTTGTTTGAGTTCCACTAGCATTAGTTATAATAGTTCCTTGTGGTAAATTTGCTGTAGCTGTAATTGTGTAATTTGCCATATCTACTGTACTTGAAACATTTATTTTTTGTGTATAATAATTTCCATCTTCGTACAAATCTCCTGAATTTGTTAAAACTATACTTGGATCTGATGGAGTTTGACTTCCATATCTTCCTATATTAACTAAATTTACTATTGCATTTTTTATTGCATCTCCTCTGTCATCTGCTCCTTGATCAGCACCTCTGAATCTGCTTGAAGGATCAAATCCATATAAAATACAATAAACTGCTTGTTTTGTTGCTTGAAAAGCCTCTAAATCATTTGCTAAGCCCATCTCTCCTGCTGATTTATAAGGAAAGCCATTTATAACTGTTCTCCATATTCTGACATCACCTAAAACATCAGTAACACTTGCATTTACATCAACAGTATAGCCATCATATTCTCCAACTCCGTGGATATTCCCTATTTAAGCAATATGCAGGATAGCTTCTTCCTCCTTCATTATATGTAACATAAGTTGTTGTAACATATGCCCATACACCTTTATCTTCGTTCCAATATTGTAAATGCCATTCAACATCTCCACTATTTTCTAAGTTTGCAGAACTAATTTCTGTAGCAAATACACTAGGAGTTATTGCAGAAAATAGAGTTAATACTAACATTAGCATTGCTAATAATTTTTTACTTTTTACTTTTATCATTTTTTATCAATTCCTTTCCATAAAAAAGAAACACTATTTAAAGTGTTTCTTTAATTACATTTCTAAATCTTCTTCAGCTTGTTGCTGTTTAAAATTCTCTATATCTTTCAATATTTCTTGTATATATTCATACTGCTCATCATGTTCTTTTACTTTGTCTCTGTCATAGTCCAATTCTTCTGCTGTAAAATTCAAATCTTCTATAATTGCATAATGGTCATTCATTAAAGTATCTTTAATTTCTTCTAAACAATGTTTTTTATTATCAGGCTCATTCATATTTCCATAATCATCATTTAGTTCATACCAATTATAGTCAATTTGATAATCTAGAATTTTCTGTGCGAGTTCATCTAGTTTTATAATGATTCCTCCCTTCTTATATGATATAACATTGTGTGCAAATATATTGTCCGTTGTTATAATAATCTCTTGCATATATTCTTATTGTTCCAAATTTATATTTTATTTTATCAATAACTCTTCGTTCTGTATATGTAAATTGAGAAGTAACATCAACAATAGAATTATCTACAACAATGTTATATCCATATAGTTTCATATCTTCACTTTGATTACTATTTATAACATTTCTAATCGTGTTAATCATAGTATCATTAGTTTTATATTCTTCTCCAACAATTACAGGTTGTTCAATTACAACTTCTTGCTTAGGTGCTTCAGGAATTGTTTGTATGGTTTCTTCTTTTGTTTGTGGTGTATTGTTATTATTTTCTATTTTAACTTCCTGTTTTACTTCAGCAACAACTTGCTTTTGAGTATCTGCTATTTTGGGAGTAGAAATCGTAGTTTTTATTTCTTCAGCTTTATCTTCTATAACTGAAGGTGTTTCTATTTCTTCTAGTTCATCAGAAATAATTTTTTCATTTACTTCTTCTACTATCTGTTCATCTGAAGATGTTTCTGAAATTAGATTTTCCACATTTTCTGCTACAGTTTGTGGATTAGTTTCATTGTTTTTTTGATTAGTTTTCTGATATGTCATACTTCCTGACAATATCGAAGTTCCAAATATTAAAATAAAGGCTAAAAATACATATTTTTTCATAATAGATCATCTCCTTAATACCATTATAAAACGATTTAAAAGACAATCCCAAACCTTTTATTAAAACTTTTTATTGTCCGTAATCCATACCATCTAAAGATTCTACTGCTTGAACACAAAGTCTTTTATCTTTTTGTCCTTTAACACAAGTAATAAGTGTAATTCTATTATCCTCTGTTTCTTTTAAATAAGACCAATCTTCTTCGCTAATTATTTCTTTAACTGTTACAACATATCTTTTAGTTCCATAGTTAGTTTGATAAAATATTTCACTTCCAACTTTAATATTTTTTAAATTCTTAAAGAAGTCTCCTTGATTACCTGAGTTATGAGATGCTAGACCTACATTTCCTTCATAAATTGAAGTAGAAGGAAAGTGTCCTATTGTTTGTGATAGTGTAGATAATTCAACACTTTCTCTAATAGGTGCATTATCAAGCAAAATATCAGGTATAGTAAGAGTTCCTATTTCATCATCATAATGTATAATGTCTTGTTCTATATTTTCTAATGGTGTATCCTCTAAATCTGTATTATCTCCTATTTCTATACTTTCAGCATTTTTGTTAGCTTTAATATATGGATATTTGACAGCAAAAGAAATAACTCCTGCTAGAGTTATAATTCCAACTATGATTATTGCAATTAAAAACTTATTTTCTTTCTTCATTTTTGCCTCCTATATATTCAACATATCCATTGATTCAAAATAGATATAAGCCTCTTTAAATCCTAATTTAAAAGCTTCTTTTAGTTCAATAATATCAAGTTCCCTTTGTAAAGATAAAAGATCATTTAAAGCATTTTCATCATCATAAGTAAGTTCCACATTATCCATATCTTCTAGTAATGTAATTAAATTAGGATATTTTTTCTTAATCTCACTTATTTCATCTTCTATCTTTTTATAATCTCCCTTTTTTATAACATTTTGTACTAAATGTTTATCAAAATATTCATAAAAATCTGTAGAATATTCATTGAAAAATCCCTCACATAACTCTTCCATCAATAATCCCTCCTTATCAATTTTAAATTATATAAAATAGTAAAAGACAATCCCAAACCTTTTTAATAAAAAATTGCAAAAAAGTGGGATTTTTGAGAAATCTTAAAAAATCTCAAAAATCCCACATTCTACTTTATTTTTATTTTGTACAGAATTTCAAAATCTGATGCAAATCTTGTTACCCGTCTTTTATAAAAACCAAATGTATGAAAAAATCTCAGAAAATAATTCTATTTACATAAGCTTTTCAATATTCTCAAAAGAACAAAAATAGCATTTCTAAATTTACTATTTTCTTGTATTTACCATTACTTTCCAAATACTAATATTAACAATATACCCTTCATCGCTACTATTTCCTAAACCAATATTCATAGCAATGTTATGATATCTATTGTTTGTGACATCGCACATTTGAGAGCCATTGCTATTATACCAAGAGCTAACTAACAAATTACTATTATATTTTTTTAATTCAGTTATATATGTTTCAACCATCTCTTTCGCCTTTTCACTTGAAGTAGTATTTAGTTTATATGCATGTAATCCATATCTATTTTCATCTGATTCTGATATATAGTAGCTTTTAAAACTATTGAATTAAGAGTAGGTAATTTGACAGTTGCATTAGCTAAATCTTTATTTTCTTCAGTATAAAAGTCAAATTTCACTTCATCAGTATTGTATTCTTCCTCTATTTTTTCTGCTTGAGATGTTTGATTTTCTATGTTAGATTCTTCTTTAGGTTTATTTACTAAAACAACAATCACTACTATTGCTACAATAATAACAATAGCGATAATTCCAATAATTATTTTTTTATTTTTCATAATTTTCACTCCTTATTTTAATTAAAAAATCTTTTTATATATTCTTCAGCAACATATTCAGCAAAAAACTTTAGGTTTTCAACTGATATATTTACTCTAAAAGTTATTTTAGGCTTATTTCTGTGTTTTCCATCGATTATCCATTCTTCATTCCATAATAATACTTTTTCAATTCTTCTTTTATTTTCATCAGGAAATAACTTTATATTTATATGTGCTATCGAGTTTCTAATATTATTAAAAAAATGTTCTTCATCATTATTAATATAGTTATCTTCATTTTTCAATTCTTTTAGTTTTTTTACACAATCATTTTGAAATTTTTCAGATTCAACACTTATTTCATTTTGCTTTTGTTCTATCGGAAATGATACTAATGCTAATAAACAATTTAATAATAATGTAACTTCATATTCAGTTTCACTATAACATTTCTTCAAAACTTCTAATGTTCTATATACAAAGTCTTTTTTAAAATCTTTCATCTCTGACATATTATATTTATCTCCCAATTTTTTTATAAGTTTAAAAGCTCTTTTTTCTTTTTATCAAATTCTTCTTCAGTTATAATACCATCATCTAAAAGTTTTTTATATTTTTTTAATTCATTCATACTATCATAATTATCTTCTTTTTTATGTTCTACCTTTGATATTTTTGATAAAAGTTTCATTATTTCTTCTCTTAATACTTCATTATTTTCAACAAGAATAATTTTATATTTAAATCCATTTCCAATAAGTGATAAACCTTTCAATCTTGTAGTTTCAACACTATTAATATTCTCTAATAATGCTTGAATGCTTTTTCCATTATTCCTTTTGCAAATTAATAATTCATTCTTTATAACTATTTCAGTTTTTCTATCTATTAAATAGTATAAATTTAGTGTACCAACAATTAAGAATAAAATGCCATATATTATAAAGAATGCTGTATTTGTATTACTATAAAATTCTCCAAAACTTGTGTATTTTAAATAATAAGAAGCTCCTTTATTATATTTTTCTCCTCTTAATATTTCATTTAATGAACTCTCAACCTTTCTAACAGCACTTATAACATCACTATTACTGATTGTTCCGTATGAACTTCTGTAACTATAATAAGATGGATTTAAATAACTATACATTGACCTTATTGTTCCTTTTCGATCTTTTTCTAATTTTTCAGAAGTAAATTTTCCTGTTCCAGTTATTGCATCGCTTACTATTAAAGATGCTGCAGTTAAATCTTGTCCTTTTTTATACGATGAATATGATATTAAACTAATTATAATATTACATACTAATATTACAGCTAAAACTATCCATACTATTTTAAATTGTTTTTTTAAACTTATTTTTTTACTTTTTATTTGATTATTACTCATAATAACTCTCCCCTTTAATTTTATATTTATTTTAAATTTATTTATTGCGTATATAACAATTATATTCTTCATTATATGTTCCCGTTGGTTTTTGGATTGTTCCGTTCTTCACATACAATGTCATCGGTGTATGACTATTAAGGTTTTCCGTATGAATTCTTTTTATATTATTATTGTCATCAAATTCAATTACAAATGGCTCTACAGCATTTCCATAACACTTTGTATTTACCTTAAATACTACTTTGTTATTAGCAACCTCTATATTATAGTCAGCATTCTCGGTATAATATTCATATATCTTTTTATCAGTATTTTTATAACTAGATGATGAAGAAGATGTGTTCTCATAAATATTACATTTATTATTATCTAATATTTGTATTTCAAGATTAAAAGTACTACTATAATCACTATAATATCCACCATAAGTATATTTTCCAGTTATAATTTTTCCTTCAATATCTTGATATGCTTGTTCTTTTTTCTTATTTAAGTTTACATTGTTCATCACAATAGCAAATATTATTAATATTATTGCTACAACAATCGCTATCTTAACAAGAATCTTTATGATTTTTTTATTTTTTTCTTTATTTTCATTAATTTCTTTTATTTTCTTATCTAGATTTTTTATAATTTCATTTGCATTTTCCCATTCTTTATGGTCTTCATATAATTTTTTTGCTTCTATAACATCTTCTAATATTTCACTATTACATTTCTCCATTGCGAGGAGTTCCAAATTATAATCTTTAATTTCTTTAATATTATCTTTACATTCTTTTATAAGTTTATCTGAATCTTTATAATTATCTAATTCCATTAAACTTAATAATGCTTTCTCATAGTCTGCTTGTGTTTCAGCATTGCTCATATCTTTTTGTGCTTTACTATAAAAATATTCTGAAATCTCGTTATTTATCTGTTCTATCTTATCTTTTAAATCTTTGTCATCTTTAGAAAATCTCTGAACTTTATCATAATATTCACAATCTGTTAATTTTCTAATTGAATTATTAAATATAATTTTATCATCAACAAACTTCCATTCAACATTTATAAGTAATTTTAACAACCATAAGTAGCCATTTTCAGGTTCTACATCAAGTGCCTGATTACAATAAGTTTCTGCATCATCCCATTCTTCATCTTCCATAAAAATTTCTATTCTTTTTATAAGTGCATCCACAGAGGCATTTGAGTTAATGATTATTCCACTATGCCCTGAAGATTTCTTTTTATTTATTTTTCTGAATTCTTCTTCACTTAAATCACTAATATCTGTTGAATTACAATAAGGACATTTATTGAAGTCTTTTATTTTATTCGTTGCACTATTAGATACTTTATTCATTTCATACATGTCATATCTTGTGCCACCTATGGCAGAGGCTATACTACCAATTGATGCTAAAGCACCAACAGCAGCATTTTTTGCATTTTCCTTTACATCATTATCTGTATAACACCAAATATTATGACAAACATTACATATTTTTCTATATTCCATAAAATCCTCCCTCGAGAAATTTATAATTAAAAATTTACTCGTTATAATATTTCTAAAATTTTCGCTTATTCGATAATAAGTAACTATCATTTTCATTGTTATATGAATTTCTATATTTGAGTATTCCACTTTCAAATATATTATATATTTCTTCTCGTTTCATTAAAATATTATGACATAAGTAATTTTCATCTACATAGCTTATTTCATTTTCTTCATTATAAAATTGCATCATTTAATTTTTAATTTCCTATTATTGAAAATTATTCTATCACAAAGTCTAATTATTTTCAAATAATTACAATTTAATCTTTTCTAGTAATCTTAATTTTTCTTGTTCGCAATATTACAATATTCCGATTTATTATCTAAACATAATTTTACTATTTTTTACTTAAATTTATTATAATTATTTAAACTGACTTCTTTTGCTTCTTCTACAATATCTTCATTCTCATCTTCAAAAATTTTTGTACTTAAAAAAATAGAATCCGTATCGAAGATAATGTATTTATCCATTCTATATATTTTCAAAGCAATTTCTCTAGAAAATCCCATTTTTTGTAGTTCTATAATCTCTTTTTTGTTTGTACCATATGAAAGATATTCATACCAATCATTTTCTATTTTATCAATTCCTTTTCTTTTTTTATATAATTCTGAAAATTTTGAAAAATAATTCTCAATTTTAAATTTTATTATTTTTTCTATTGTATCAAGAGTTTGGTTAATAATTATATTAATTTGTTCTACACTTCCACTATATTCTTCTTTTTTACCATAACTATATATCACTCTGGATTTTTCTGCATATTCAATTGAATTTTTTATAATTTGACTTATATATGCTCCATTTATCCATTGATTTAAAATTGTCGAATAATAATTTAAAACATTTTCGCTTCCTAATTCATTTTTAGGTTCATATTTCCACCACATAAATTGTTTATATAATTTTTTTAAAAACTCAAGAATTGTCTTATAATTAATTTGCTCAGGATATTCCAATTCATTATCAATTTCACTTTCTATTGTTTTAACCTGATCTAAAGTTATTGCCATATCCTGTGGTACTTTTTCTTTCTTAAAATTATTAACAATCGTTTCTTTTGTTTTTTTATCTATTTTTTTTTCAAATTCTTTATATATATTGCTTTTTCTGTTATTTAGTATATCATCTATTAATACATTCATAATATATCTTGAAAATTCATATTCTGTATTATTACATGTCTTCCCGCATTTTTTATTTAATTCAGTTGAACCTTTTTTTAAATTTTCAATTATATCAATTTTTCTTTCTTCAGTCAGAACTGTTTTTATAGATAATTCTCTATCGTTTATTTCAGAATTAACTATTTTCGTACATTTATTTACAGTCTTTTGTCCATCTTTTGGTATAATAAATACATTTCCACTTAAGTTATACTTAATTCTCCCCACTCTACCAATTAAATTCTTAAAATCAATATCATTTTTTAATATCTTTGAATTTTCCTTTACAGGAATAAATAAATTATCTGCTGGCAAGTTAATTCCTTCTAACAATGTACTTGTACAAAAGATAGTATCAATCTCTTTATCACGATATAAACTTTCTATTTTTTTCCTTATTGAATTAGGTACATATCCGACATGATACGCTATTCCTCTGTCAAGCAAATCAATTAAATAATAACTTTCATGAATTTCATTTTTAATATATTTTTTTACTTTTTCAACCTTTTCGTTTTGTACTTTTGTAGCTTTTATTTCAGCGTAATCTTTTGCCATTTCTATGGCATCTTTTGGATTTTCACAATAAATTAAATTTTTTTGTTCTTCACCTAATGTTCTTAATATTGTATTTAAATTGTAATATTCAAGATTATTATCATTTATTTCTATAAAAGTCTTAGTTAAATCATTAAAAATGACAATATTTTTACCATTATAATCCAAAATATATTTTTGTTGATTTACTGGCGAAAACTCAAATACTCTATATGTTTTTGACAATGTAGCTGGTAATAATTTTAAAAACTCATCTGGATTTGAAATTAATGGTGCTGAAAAAAATATTTTAGGCATATTAGAATAATTACTTAATATGTCTAAGATTTTATAAAAATATACACTTCTTGAATCCTCATAAAAGAGTTTATGAGCTTCATCGATAAAAACATATCCTATATCTATATTCTTTTTAAGTAAGTGAGCTAAAAATCGTTCTTGTGTATAAACCATAATATAATTACATTTCATATCCTCTTGCATTTCATTATAAGAATTTATAATCTTATAATTTTTTTCTTTTAGTTCATCACCTATTTCTGTTATTAATTCGCTTGTTATTTCACCTATTAATGCTTTAGTAGGTACAACTATTACAAAATTATTTTTTTCTTCTTCATTTTTAATCTTCTTTTGAATAAAAACTTTAATTACAAAAGTCTTTCCCATTGAGGTCGGTCCTGAATAGCTAAAATATCTTTCGTTTTCTAGTTTATTATATATTTCTTTCTGATCTCTTATAAAATATTTATCATCATTTTCATCTATTCTAAAACTTTGCTTTTCTATATACTGATAAATGAACTCCCTAATATCTCCATCATAATAATTGTCATCATCTATATTTCTATAATTATTTATACTATTTAATACTGATATGAATGTAGCTTTCACATTTATATTATTGGGATATAATTTGTTTAACAATATGACTATATTTTGAGCAATATTTTTATGATACTGATTTTTAGTTAAATTTGTTGATTTTGAAAGCAAATCAGCAAATTTTAATAAATCAATAATATTAGATTCTTCTAAATTGCTTTCATTTTTTATTTTAAATTGAACACTTGCATATTGTTTTAATAAATTAGTATATAAAATCAATAAATAAGGATTTTTTTCCAAATCTCTATATATGTATTCCCCTAATTTCATTATCTTTCCTACCTTTATATCGTAATATTCTTTAAAATTTCTACTCTATCTTTTTTTGCATCTTTAAATGGCATTACATAAACATAAAACAAGTAATTTTTCAAATTTTTATTTTCTTTTATTTTATCCTTTATATTTTTACATATATTTTTTATATCTTTTTCTATTCTAGCCTCAATAATTTTTTTGCCTTTTTTATTATCTACTTCATCTAATTTTAGATTTTTATTTAAACCATAGCCAATAAATATTCCAAAAGCTTTTTGCATATCTATATCATCATCGTCTGGCGAAGGAACTAATATTCTTTTAATCTTTTCAGCTTGTTCTTCATTAAATGTTTCCTTGAATATTTCTCTATCAACTAGCTCTCTCTCAAAATCCTTCTTTTGCAAATGTACTAATATAGATTTAAATGCATCTGCTATTGATTTTGCAGATGTTGCTTCAATCTTTGCTTCTCCAATAATATATTCAAAATGTTTTTCATTATCATCATCTTCATACTCATACAAATAAATTCCATCTGCCCCTTTAATATAGTCTTCAGAATTCGTTTTCAATTCCATTTTGCTCAATAATTTATATGCTTTTAGATTAGATTCTAAAAATATATACAAAAGCAATTCACCTAATTCCCCACCATTTCCACAATCTTTTTTATTGCTTATTTTTCTAAATTCCATCATAGCTTTTCTAGTTAAATTTGGAATTTTTTTGGTATCAAATGCTTCTTTATTTTCTTTTCTAGAAAAAACATAATTTGTTATATTACTTAACAGTAATTCTTGAAGATTAGAATACTCAAATGTATTATTCATTATTGTTGTATAATACATTTTTAATGAATTATTATTTGGTAATTCTAATTTTTCAGCATGTTTCAATTCTTTAAATACTTTTGAAAACTCTTCATCGTTACATGTTTTATTCAACATCTTTATCTCCACCTAAATACTTATTTAAGCTGAATTATATCATACATTAACATTTTTCTCAATTGTTTGTCTTTGTGCCATTTTTAATTTATTAAATCTTTTGTAAGTAATTTATTAAAAACTGCTTTTATTCCCACTTCAAAATAAATATCATTTATATAAGTTCTAACTGTTGTTTTTGAAACATATAATTCATCTGCAATGACATCTTCAGGTATGTTACCAAAAAACTTATATTCTACTACTTTTAATTTTGTTTTATCATATTTTCGCAATTCTTGTAGAATATTGTCGATTAACTTTTTCCATTCTTGATATTCTTTAATTTTACTATCAATACTCATGTTTTTAATAACTTGTGATTCTACTTTTCTATTAATTTTGTTTTTACTCCTTATAGAAGCATTTATATCTCCTCCTTCTGTTGTGTCTTTTTCAAGTTCCAATTCATTTATAATTCTTTCATAAATTGGATATTCATATAGCTTTTTTCTTATTATCTTTTTTACTTTTTTAGTAACCAAATTGCACCTCCTAAAATAAAAAATCACAACTATAATTAGTTGTGTTACAAATCCATCTCATCTTCTTCTGAATTACTTGATGTCATTGGTGGAATATTATCATATAGACTTTCAAAAAACTCTGCTGAATATTGTCTTTGTTCATAATTAAATCTATTGCTTTTCTTTTTGTTATTACTTCGTTTTTCCTGCCTTTCCTCAATTTCTTCTACTCTTGCAACTACCCATCTTTTTATAGTTGCAAAATCACTTTTATATTCAACCCCTTTTGATTTCTTATATAAAGATAGTTCCTCTATACACTTATTTGCTTTAGTCTCTCCATATTCATTAACTAATTCCTTATATTCAAAATCATATAAATACACATTTTCTAAAAATTTTTCTTTGCTGACTGTGTGTGTATTTATATTATTATAATTTATATTATTCTCTTTGACTTTTTCATCAATACCCTCTTGACCATTTAATACATAGGGGTATCGATTATTTAGTAGATAGGGTATGTCATTAGGATAAATTTTTCTTTGAATTATCTCTTTATTCTCATTTCTTATAATATCAACAACTAAATAATTATATTTTCTCAAATTTCCTATCCATCTTGAAATAGTCTGAGGATCAACATTTAACTTTTCTCCTAAATACTTATTACTTGCATAACAATAGCCTTCTTTATTTGATAAAGTTGTTATTAAGGCATATAGTAACTTTTCATTAGGTTTTAATTCATTATTAAATAATACAGTCGCAGGAATTACAGCGAAATAACCTATTCTATTTACTTCATTCTGTATTTCCACTTCTTCGATCACTTTCCTTTCCTGCTACTATACAAGCATATAATATTAAACTTAAATTTGCTCCTACAAATAATCCTATTATTAGTCCTAACCAAAACATAATTTATACCTCCATATTTAATTCAAAATTCTCTATATTTTTCATTTTAAATACAAACTCAATTAGTTTATTCTTTAAAATTTTTATCTTCTTAGAATCGATTTTCATAAGTTTTATAATTTCTAAATCATCCTTATTAAGAAAATATTTTAATTTTAAATACTTATAATAAATCGGCTTTTTTTCGCATAAAAAAACAAGTATCTTTTTTAAAAATACTTGCCATTCTTTATATTCTTTTATTAAATTATCATCTATTATTTTTATTACTTGATCTTCCATTGTGTTGCTTGTATCGTTAATTGATTTTATCCAAGCATTATTGGAAACATTAATTGTATCAATTAAATCTGTTTCTCTATTTTTTATTAAATAGTTTAATTTATGATAATTATATAAATAAAATTCTACTTTTTTATACTCTTGTTCTGTCATCTCCTTGTCCTCCTTGAAGTAATTTTCTTAATTCAAGTACAAAGATTTCTGCCTCTATCTCATTAAAATTATTTTTAGCAAAATTTAAGATTACATTGATAATATTATTATCGCTGTAATCTTCTATATTTCTTATTATTTTTCCTAAGTCCTTTTTGTTATACATTAACAATAATGTGCATTTGTTATATAGTTTATTTTCTGCATTAAGTATAGCCATTTCTAATTCTTCTAGTAATTCATCAAATAAGACTGAAGTATTTATTACTTCATCTAAAGATGCTCCTAAATCTGTAGCCATTCTTAGCCATTCTATAAAGTAAAAATCTTCTACAAATTCATCGTAGTTATCTCCTATTTCTTCTATTTTGTTATACATATGATTAAGCCTTGCTATTTTATTTATTTCATTTACTATTTCTAAAATTTTCTCTTTTTCCATAAAAACCTCCAAAAAAATAACTTCAGCGATTGCCGAAGTCATTGATATTTCAATATTAAATTACATTATTTTTTACCCTTTATTTACCCTTTATGAAATAAATTTTAATGCTTTTTAACGGTTTTTAATGCTCTTAAATGGATTTTTCAGAGAAATAAAAAATCCTCTGTAAATTGCTTTAACAGAGGCATTTCATTGGTTGCGGGGGATAGACTCGAACTATCGACCTTCGGGTTATGAGATGTGCTTGAAACGTTTATGTAATTTAGTGAAATCAAGGGTTTTAGCTGATTTATCAATAAAAATTGGGGAACAGCATTTTCGAACATTTGTGTATTATTTTGAACTTTTTTGAGAAGTTTTTCCCCAACTTTTCCCCAAGATTTTTTTATACAGATGTTCGTACACATTTTAACAAAATGGGAAACCTAAAATTTAATTTTAGGAGGATTTAAATTATGAGTAAAATTACTTATCACAAAGAAGGAGATTATTTAATTTCTGATTTAATTATTGAAGAAAACAAAGCAAATAAGGACTATCATATTGGAAAATATGGCAATTTAAGACTAAATTTTATAAAACAACATAAGAGAGGTTTCTACACTGAACTACAAATGAGTGGTAAATTAAGAGATCATTTAATTGATGTTGATAAACAAGCTAACAAAGAAGTTGCAGAATTAATTAAAGAATTTGCAGAAATTGAAAATATTCCAATATATTTTGATGGTCGTGATCCATTAGAATGGGTTGGACATATGAATAATATCAAAGATAGAGCTGAAGAAATCGTTTTTAGCGAATTAATTTATGTATAGGAGGAATTGGATATGATAAATTTTAGAGAAGTAAATGAAGATGATATATTAAAGGAATGGTTAGAGTTTAGAGAAGAAACTGCATTTTGCGAAATGTCGCCACAAGATAAAAAATATTGTATCTGTTTTGATGAAATTTCAGAAAAGATTCTTAAGAATGTTCCTAAACAAAATCAAAAATATGTTAAGAAACAACTTGATGAACTTGATAAGAATTTTATGGATTATTTATATTATTGGAATGAGAAATATTATAGGAATGGGTTTGTGGATGGAAGTCAGCTTGTGATGGGATGTTTTGAGAAGTAAAGAATTTTAAAGTGCAAAATTTGCACTTTAAAATGAAAAAATTGCACTTTAAAGGCGAGATTAATTCTCGCCTTCTAAATTTTTATTTTTTTAAAATCAATCTTACATATAAAATTATAATAATACACCATATAAGTGCATAAAAACTCAGCTTCGTTCTTCTTCATAATCGTGTTTGCATGTGCATATGTCTTATGATTTCTTGCATCGTCAAAATCCTTCATTATCTTTTTAGTTGCAGATAAAATACTAAATGTTGTTGATTCTTTAAAGATGTTATTTACACGTAAAATATTATTTAATTCACCGGATATAGTATCTAATGTCTCTCCTTTTATCTCTTTATTTATCGATTTGAAAATTGCTTCATATTTATATTTTAGTAAGGTATGTAATCTATCAATTGCAAATTCGTATTGTCCTTTAGAAATTTTATCTTTTATCTCTTTTAAAAGTATTCTCTCTTCAGTTTTATTTTTTATTGTGCTTTCATTTATTTCAATATTTTTTTCATATTTCTTAAGATCATTAATTATTTTTTTCATACTTTTAATGTGTGAATTCAAAAGAAAATTCCTTCTAGTTCCATAGTCTAGAAACTCTTCTAATAATAAATTCACCTTTGAATTTTCCTCAATTGTTATAAATTCTCTTAATCTTTTCTCTTTTGATGTTCCATTTGATTTATATTTTTTATCATCAATATTGCATCCTGTCGCACCATTAACAAATTCTCTAAAAGTTAAATCATTAAAATCCCATACATATCCAGGTCCCTTTTTTGTTTTCTTTCTAATATATCTCATTATTTCTTGTATATCTGCTGGTTTTAAATCTGACATTTCATACTCCTTCTATTTTAAATAATATTCTATCATTTTAATATATTGATCTTGTGCATTCAAACAGGTATCTGTTAAATATCCTTTTTCATTTTTATACTCTTTTAATCCTCTATAATAATATAACTTATCTGAATCTAGTATAATAAATGGAATAATATTATTTTTTAAACATTCCTTAAACATAATCAGTCTTCCAATTCTTCCGTTACCATCTTGAAATGGATGTATGCTTTCAAATCTATAATGAAATTCAATTATTTCCTTTATAGTAATTTGCTTTAGAGAATTATACCCAACCATTAATTTTTCCATATCTCTTTCAACATTTTCTGTTGAAGTTGTTTTAATTCCAGAACCTATTGTATTTACTTTTTGTTTATAATCTCCTACATTAAACCATTCTACTCTACTATCTGAAGTTCCATCTTTTAAGATTTTATGAAATTCTTTTATCATTTTTTCTGTTAACTTCTTATCAGCAACATCTAACATATAATCAACTAATTTAAAGTGATTGGCAGTTTCTAATATATCATCCACCTTTGCAACTGTATCACCTTCAAATAAAATAGTATTTGTTTCAAAAATATATCTTGTTTGATCTTCTGTTAATGTACTACCTTCAATATGATTTGTATTATAAGCAAATGAAACTTGAGTTTGATGATATAAATTACCTTTTAACTTCATTTCTTTTTGTTCTCTTAATGCTTTCAATACATCAACTTTTGAAACATCAAATTTTTCTTCGTCCTTTAGTAATTCATCTATTGTTATCTTGAAAGTTTCTGCTAGTTTCTTTATTGATTCTATATTAGGTTCAATCATTCCAGATTCATATTTTGAAATTGTTCCTGGTTCTACACCCAAAACTTCAGCAATATCTTTTTGAGTCATTTTATTCAACTCTCTATACTGTTTTATTTTATTTCCAATATTCATAAAATCACTTCCTTTTTAACCTCTATATATTATATCATATTGTTTCCAAAAAAGAAAGATATTATTAGAATTAATTCTAATAATATCTTCTTTGGAATATTCTGTAACCAGCAGTATCTTCAGTAGCACAATCAAAAAATGTATTTTCAATTGTAAAAACATTTATATGTCTGGCTTAGATGTTCTAAATTACTTTAAAAAGATTGATTCATTTCCATAACTTGTTATATATGCTTTTTTCTGTGCTCTTGTAAGTGCTACATATAATAAGCATCTTTCTGAAATCATGCTTTCTTGTTTACTAATTGGATCTGCTATATTAATTGCAGTTTGTAAAGGAATAACTCTATCATTACATGCAACTACAAAAACATATTGAAATTCCAGACCTTTTACACGATGCATTGTTGCAATTCTTAATCCATCATAATTTCTATCATCTACTTTATTTCCTCTTATTTCATAAACTCTAATTCCTTTAGAAGTAAACATAGAATTATAAGAATCAACATATTTTCTTGTTCTAGTTACAATACAAATATTTCTTAAATCTACCCCATCATCTTTTAATTTATTTATTTCTGTAAATAAATAATCAAATTCTTCATTACCATCTCTAAAATTTTTAATTATAGGTTTGTCTCCATGAGTTAAAGATTGGCATTGATCTTGATTTTCTTCCTCATTATCCAAATTATCAAATGAAATACCTTTTAATAATGCTATTGCATATTTTCTAATTTCTTCAGTAGTCCTATAATTAATTTTTAGTATACTTCCTCTACCTCTAACATTAATTCCACATTTAGAAAGAATAGCTTTTTTATTGTAAATTCTTTGATGACTATCTCCAACTATAAACATATCATTTCTATGTTCTTCACCGGCTATAAGTCTTAATAATTTATAAGCATTTGTACTAAAATCTTGTCCTTCATCTATTATTATGTATTGATAACTTAATTTTTTTTGATAATTTTTTAATACTGTTCTACATTCAAACATTGCTGTATCAATATCCCTAACTTGCTCATCTCTTAATATTTTTAAGTATTCTTCAACAATATTCCAAATTTTTATTTTAGTTTGTCTATCTATTTTAATTCCTCTACCAACTCTTGAGGCATTCATATATGCCTGTAAGCTTAGTTCTTCTTGACAAACAATAATTTTTATATATTCATCTTTTACAAAATTCCAGTCATAATCTATATTTTCACCAGAATTAATATATGCTTGACTCCAAATTTCATCAATTTTTTCATAGTCAATCCTATAATTATATCCATTTAATTTTAAAAATTCTGAAACCCAAGCATCTAAATTTATTACTTCAATATTTCTTATATCTTGTCCATTGCATATCTTTTTTAAGTTATATTGTATATCGTTTGCTAAATTTGCTGTAAATGTAGTAAAAAGAATTTTTTTATCTTTATCCAATTTTCTTACTAACTCTTTTGCTCGATGCATTGCAACAACAGTTTTTCCTGTTCCCGCTCCTCCTGTTACTCTTGCAGGTCCATTAAAATTTCTTTCTACTAATTTTCTTTGAGAAGGATGTAAAAATATACGCCATTTTTCTAAAGGTTCTGACATAATTTGTTCTAATTCTTCTTCTCCTTCTACAATAACAAATGAATGCTTTGTTGTTGTAGAATTTAAGGCTTCAGCAAAGTTATTTGGTATTGGTTCATCAATTAATTTTTGTGAATCGTATAATTCTTTAACTTCTTTATATTCAAAACCATTTGCTAGCCATTCCAATGATTCATATGTTTCTTTAGTAAATGAATCTTTCATTTTATTAAACTTATCAATATCTTGAATGTCCTTAACAAATAAAATTTGTTCTTTTGGGACACCAATATCAATCAATTCTTGCTCATTATATTCTTTAAATAACGTATTACTATTATCGTGCTCATTATTCTCTTCTTCATTTGAAACAACATCAAATACTTCTATTGAACCAAGTTCTTTATTAATTTTACACTTTTTTCTTTTAGCCCAATTATAAGCCTCATCATGATGGTCAATCCATAATATCAAGTAAACTCCCGTATTTTCTTCAACAGCTATTATTGTTCTATATGTATCATTTATTCTTGCGGAATAAATTTTATCATCTTGAGCATTTTGAACCTTTTCAAGATTTATACTTGAAGATCTTGGATTATTTCTAAATTTATTAATAAATTCTGTGACTTTAACTTGTATTTGTCTAGGAAGAGCTGCAAAAGAATCAAAAAATTTATCACCTATTGCAACTTTAATTGTATTTTCCATTTTTTACCTCCTAAATATTTTTGGCATCTTCTATATTTTTAATAATTTTGTATCCTTTTTCTATAAATGTTTGTTCACTTTCTTCAGCTTGAATATTTGTTAAATATACTGCTTTTTGATTTGGCCATAACATTTCACATTCAGCAATTACTACTCCATTTTCTTCTAATTCAAATCCTACTATATCAGGAGCAATAATATTATTTTTAATACATTCCTCTGCAAATTTCTTTGCATCTTCATCAAATATTTCCTGCAATTTTTCATTCCAGTTTTGATCTACCATATCAGTTGTTACTGTTTCAGTCGTAACATTTACAATATTTAATTTATTATATGTATTATTAATAATACCTGTTGTGCTTAATCCATAGAAATATTCACTAAATTGCATTACATTATAGAAATTCCAAAATCCATTCCATTCTTTCTTATAATTATCATCTCTTAATATGTTTTCATCATGTAACTCGATAAATACATATGGATATTGAGGCTCTTTTTTAACGCCATCAATTCCAGCATATACATAGATTGCAGGATGTAATTCTTTTGGTATCCATGTTCCAAATAATGTTTTACCAAATTCTTTTTCGTAATTTGAATTCATATTATTCATAAGTTTTGAAATATCTTCATTCCATAAATCAAAAGCATCTTGTTTTTTTGATTTTTCGGCATCTATTAAAGACCATGAATATGCACTTGCATGAATTTTAAACAATTCCTCTGCATTTTCATTTTCTAAGTATTCTGCTAATAGCTCCATAGCATCTACCTTTGATGGTTTTATTTTTTTTGCTTTTTCTGTAATCATCTGATTATACATTCTAGTTCCAGATGGCATTTTTTCAGGTAATAACGTATCTGTGGCATAATCTTCAACATGTTTCAATTTATTTTTTACATCATCAAAAGTTAATGACCATACTCTATACTTACCGCTTCTTCTAATTGCTTCTCTTTTTAAAGTATCATCATCTGTAATGTCTTTATGATAAGTAAATCCATCTGTAAATACTGCAATTGGTAATTGACCTTTTGCATCTTTAGAAGGCCACATTATAAAATCAGGTTTGCACTTAACTTTTACTCCTTGACTCTCGTCTAATGTTACTTGAGGTTCTATCTCCCATCTACAATTACCAATTTTTAAAATATATCCTTCTTTATTATTTACAAAGTCTTTGTTTATAGTTAATTCTCTACTGTCAGTTTTAAGTAAAGCTAATGCCTCAATAAACATATTTTCAAGTTCACTATCTGCTAATGTGTTTACTGGAATTTTATTTATAGTTTTTATTAGTCTTCTATTGTCTTTTCCGCTAACAATTTGTCTAAACATATTTAGTGCAACTGTTCTTGATATTGAACCAATATTCCTACTTTGTCTATATCCATATAAGCAATGATAGCATCCATCTTTTTGTGGATCATCTTTACAAGTACAAGTTTCCATTACATGAATAGCTTTTTGAAATACTTCGATTAAAAAGTTATCATTTTGAATTAATTGTTTTAAATATCCAGTACCTCCTGGTACAGAATCATAAACAACTAAATATTCTTTTCTATACTCTTCACCTTGAACTGGTGCTTCACATATACAGGTTCTTAAATGTTCAACATTTCCAAAGTACTCTTTCATTCCTAGCATAAAAGCTGCCTCAAAAGATTCAACTTTTGTTCTTTCTGATACTAATGTTGTAGCAGGAATAAGCAATCTTAATGCCTCAGTAGATAATTCTCTATACAAGAATAAACAATTTACATAATTTTCTGAATTAACTAGAGAATTTTTTACTTTACATGAATAAGTATGTAAAGGTTTGTTATCGTCGGTTTGGATTTTGCCACAATATTTACATATTTTAAATCCTTTTCTGATACTTTCTACTCCACCTACGAACAATTTTTCCCCAGACAGTTGAGCTTCACCAAAATTTATTTCTCTAATTGTTGCTTTTTTTACATACTCAAATCCAAAAGGAAATTCATTATTATTCATTTCATATGCTTTTTCAATATCTTTTTCGTCGTCTATATCTACTAATAGCTGTTTATTATAAAAAATAGTTTTTCTATCATCACTTGCATCATCAATGTGGCTATCGTTATCATTCATATTTGAATAAACAAGATTTGCTTTAAGCATAGACCTTATTTGTCCTTTATCTGCCCATGCAGGACTTCCGCACTCTGGGCAAGAAGCTGTATGGTTTCCATCTATTTCAATTTCAGCGTGAGCACAATTAGGGCAAAGTCTCCATGAAGTTATATTAGATGATACTAAATCAACCTGATCAATTTGAAGCTTTCTTCCAGCAGCATAAAATGTATTTAATGGTGCGAATTCGCTTATAGCACTTGATGATGGTCTCTTAAATTCATAAGTCAATTTACTCCATTTTTTTGTTTCAGAACTATCATTATCTTCTTTTTTTCTAAGTATAGCCTTTAATGTGATTCCTTCTTCCGGAAAAGCATAGTTAGGTAATAGTCCTTCATCTGATAAAAAGTTAAAAACATCTTTGTTAGTCATATCTTTAACAACTCTTGATAATGCTTTTCTTTCAGCTTCTAATTCTTTTTTCTCTTCGTCAAAAGCTGAATCGTGAGGTCCGTTTTCTATTTTTTCTATTTGCTTTTTCAAGTCATTTATATTATCCATTAACGATTCTTTTTGCTTTTTTATAGCATCAAATGTTCTATAAATCTTTAAATACATAGAGCCTTCATCTGATTCAGCACCATTAGCAAATGAATATATTTCGCCTTTAGTTATGTCTGTAATATCTGGAAATAACTTAAAAAATTCTGATAATAAATTTGACAAATTATTTTGAGTATAATTTATAAAATTGTATGGAAATTGATTGCTATCTCTATCATTTAATTGATTGATACATTTACCAACATTCTTTGGAATTGCAGTTTCAGGTACTCCACTTTTAATCCAATTATCAAAACAATATGCTATAAATTGTCTTTCAAGAACTGCAGAAGCATTCAAAAATATTTTTGGAGCTTCAACCTCTCCATCTATCATTTCCATTGGACTTGCATAAAAATACAAATCATGAGGCACAGCATTTGCAACTGTTACTATTAAAGCATTTCCATCTTTTCTTCCTGCACGTCCTGCTCTTTGCAAATAATTTGATTGAACAGGTGGCATACTACAAAGAATAACTGTTGACAAATTACCTATATCAATACCCATTTCAAGTGTCGGAGTACATGATAAAATATTTATATCCCATGGTTTTTGTTCATCTTTTTTATGTTTAAATATTCTTTCAATTTCTTCTCTATTACTTCTACTTAATAATCCGGTATGCTCCTCTGCAACGATTCTTCTAATATCTCCATTACAATATAAATTATGATAATAATCAAAATAGTTATTCTCTATTTTTTCTATTATCCCAAAACAATTGCTTGAAGGACATAAAAATTCATTTAATAATTTGCTATTTTCTTTACTTATAGTATAATATTGTCCGCATTTATTGCATTTATAAGTTTCAACATTATTAGAAATATAAATATTTTTTTCATTTAATCCATAAACATATATGTTTTCATTTAATTTAATTTCTTGAATAATTCCTACTTTTTTTAATTCGTTAATTGCATTAATAAATACACTTCTATCTAATCCAGCATTTGTCAATACTAATTCTATAGGCAATATTGATTCAATTTCTTTTAAATATTTCGATTTTTCGTTGTCTATATCGCAAAAGTTTTTATTTTTTATTCCACTTTGCTTACACAAAAATTCAGGTACATTTCTTGATGAATTCTTACCTGGCATCCATCTCATCCATTGTGAAGATAGTAAATAATCTTGTCCACCTTTTTGCAAATATTGCTCATAAGCTAAATCATAAATTGCACCATTATATTTCATTTTATTTAATATTGTGATAATGATATTTTTAAATAAATCTATATTTAGTAAAGAAGAATTTCCATATTCATTTATAATTATTTCTCTTAATTCATTAGAAACTTCTTCAACTTTATTATTTGGAAAATGCATAACAGAACTATATGTTTTTTCAAGAGTTCTACCAATTCTTGAAGTTAGACCATATTCAAGTAATATTTCATATTTAAGCCTACTATCAATAAATCTAACCAATAATCTAGATGAATCATTTTCTTGTAGTTTTCCTGTCTCTTGCATATTGTTATATGCATCCATCCATACTAAATTTGGTGGAATAAATAAAGAAACATATTCTTCAATTGTAAGTTTTTCTTTCCAATATTTTATAAACTCATTTTGAAAATCATATAAATTTAAATTATTTCCTTTATCATCAACAAATTTTTGTATTGCACTTCTCAAAGAGAATTTCCATGTTCTTGAATTAAAGAATCCTGCTCTATGTGCTGCATCTTGTACATTATCAGAAAAGGTCAACGCTTTTTTATCATCATTAAATGTAGATGTGAACATTTGAGATACTGTAGCACTAATTGCTGTCGCACTTCTTAAACCTAGCAATGAGATACTAGATTTGCTTTTACAATGTGGACAAACATAATGCTTATGATTTTTACTTCCTGCACTTATGACTTTAGGAAATATAACTGGTATAGTATCTGCACCACATGATGAACAACTATGCGTTTTTTCATCTCCTAAATCTATTTGTAAGCATTCTGGGCAAATGAATCCCTTATAAAAACCTGCTTTTTCTTTCTCATGATTATCAGGATAAACAAATAATATTTTGTCATTATAATTAAAGAATTCATTATAGAATGTATTTAAATCATATACTTTTCCATTTTGTCTTGCATCAGGAATAGTTACCCAGCCAGTATAACCACAATCTCTACAATTAATTATTGGTAAATAATGAGTTGATTGTTCTTTATTTAAATCTGTTGCCAAAGCATATTCAACATTATTTTTGCTCACTTTACCAACTACTCTTCTTAATTCTCTAAACCATAATTGTGTAGTAACTGTTAAAAATGGTCTTATTTTTCCTCCAACTAATGTCCTTGAATAAGAAATTAAAGCAAATAATGTATCAATAGCAAATTGAGGTTCACTTACTTCATTAAGAAATGGATATGAACTTTTTAATTCAGAAATTATATAGTTATCTTGAATATATTTGTTCTTCATCAAAGTAAGCATAGATCTTGTAAAATTATGTTCTAATAATCTTTTTCCTAATTCTACTTTTCCTTCATCAGTTAATACTTTATTCTCGTCAAAATCTGTAATCCATGCTTTAACTGCTAATTTTATAAATCCGTTAAATTCATCTTTTTCATAAGCTTTATATAATTGGTTTATTTCATCATTTGTTGGTACTTTAAAATCTTTTATATCTTCTACAAAAAATTCTTCGGGATTTAATCTATCTTCTGTGATAACAGAATCATCATTAAATTTTTCTCCAAAAATTTCACTAGCATATTGAATAATTTTTGAGTTATCTTCGCCACTTCCTATTGTGGCAGAAGTTCCTACCCCACAAATATAATCTTTAGGCGTTCCTAATCTTGATTTTAATCTTCTTAATAAACAAGCTAAGTCTGTACCTTGAGCACCATCAAAAGTATGCAATTCATCTACAACGATATATTTTAAAGTATCTTCTTTATTTTCTTTCCAAATAGAAGCATCTTTTGGTCTAACTAATAAATAATCAAGCATTTTATAATTTGTTAATAAAATATCTGGAGGGTTTGATAGTAATGTTTCATGGTCTGTTATTACAAAATCCTTTCCCATTACCATCGTTGATTTACCTTGCTCTTCACCACCAACATACATTCCAACAGTAACATTACCTTTTAATTTGCTATTGCCATAAATCTCTTCAGCAATACGTCTAGCTTGATCTGTTGCTAATGCATTCATAGGGTAAATGATTAAAACTTTTACTCCTCGTTTTTCTCTGTGTTTATAACAATAATCTAGTGTAGGAAACATGAAACATTCTGTTTTACCAGAACCCGTTCCAGTTGCTACTATTGTAGATACTGGATTATCTATCGCCAATCTTTTAAATGCTTTATGTTGATGAACATAAGACTTATAGTTAATTGTTACTGCCTCAAAATCGTCTTCTTCATCTGAAGTTCTAAATGGCATTTTTACTGCAATATAAGGTTCATGATAAACCGAATCTTTAGTTTTTAATAATTTATCAATTGAACCTTTGAAGCAATCATTTGTCATCGGAAATGTTGCTTCTATATAATCACTTAATCCTTTTTCAAGTTGTCTTGAAAGTATTGATGGTAACATTTATTATTCCTCACTTTCATATTTATCTTTAAAAAACTTCCATGCAGTTTTATAATCTTCTATCCTGTCACATTTATCAAATGGTGCAACATACTCTATTGTTCTTTCACTAGGTCCTCCTGGCAAAGTATCATCCATAATTGTTTGAGTGAATATTTTACCTTCTTTAGTATATTTCACCTGCTCAAATTCATTTCTAGTTAAACCAACATTAGTTAAACTTCTATTATTCGTAAAAACAATATTTCCCTTTTGATCATACCAAGTCTCATCTTCATATTGCTGAGCTACTGGAAACTGTATTTTATAAATATCTATTAATTGCTCTAATGACATTCCTAATTGCATTGCTGTTAATACATCAATTTCAACTAATGCTTGTCTTCGTTCAAATTCCGTTTTTAAGGAATATGAGAAATCCCATTCTTGTTTTAGCACTGAAAAATTTTGTTTTAATCTTGTATCTTTTTTTGACCAACTATCATATATGTTTTTATTATTCCAACATTTTTCCCATATTTCTTTATAATAATCAGTTAAACAATTTAACAACATGCTTCTCAACACAATAGGCTGTATATACTTACCTGAAAGTATAGGCAATATTTTTGCAGATTTATATAAAAAACTGGCATTGCCTAAAACTTTTATCAAGAAGTCATATGGTACAGAAGAAAATAATCCAGATAATATACCTAATGTATACTGATCTTCAGTAATTAGACCATATACAGTTATTATATGACATACATTTGGAGGAATTATAGCACTAGTTAACGTTCTCTCACTAGATAAGTTAAGCATTTTTCTAGTAATTAATCTATATCCAGAATTGTATTTTTTATTCCAAATAGTATTAGGTATACGTTTAATATATTCTTCCATACTACAAGCAGGAGAATAATTACATCTCTGTAACGTCTTATTGTTAATATTATTTAAATCAATTTTATCAAAAGCTCTTCTAGTTGAACAATCTCTTTGGGAACTTTGAAATAATGGATTTGCAACACCAAAATGTGGACCGGATAAAATTGAATCAACTAAATCTTTTGGAAAATGAACATTTCTAACAATAGTTCCATCTTCTTGAGCACCAGTTTCATCAAAGCAAATGCTACCAAAAATATCTTGCCTATTTCCAATTTTATTTTTTTCTTTATTAAATTTTCTCAATACTTCTAACAAATGCTTACCATGTAAACTAGGTAATCGAGCATCAAATGGGTTTTGACTATCATCAAATAAATTTGCAAATAATTTTAAGTCATCATTATTAATAGTTAAAATTCTTTGAGTTGTACCATGTATCTCCCATTTTCCATCTTTATCTTTAATACCAGGTAGTTCATTATCTTTATTAATATAGCACTCATCTATTGTTGTAGGATAAAACAAATTAAAAATAGCATCAAATGTATCCGAAATTTGATTAGAATATATGTTTAAGCTAAATTTCATCATGTTTCCAACTTCTGCAAATAATTTGAATTCGTTTTCAAATCTAAAGTGACATCTCAATCTTGGATAAAGCTTTTCTCTCAGAATACTTCCGTTAGGATCATCATATACACCATTAGGATGAATAAAGCCAGAAACTCCATTATTATTAGCAAGATACCAACTTAATGGTATAAAACATCTAAATAAGTTTGTTTGCTGTCCTTTTAATAATGGATAATTTTGCATAGCATTAAAATAATTAATCATTCCATTCATACTAGAAAATTCGGTATAATACTCATTCCTATTTAAATATTTTTCTAATATTTTTTCACGTTCATCCTTAATTGTTTTTGCATTTAAATTTCTTATGTATAATTTAGGATTAAAATCTGCTAAAATTAAACTTTCATTCCAATTAATTTTTATCCATGGTGGATTTCCAATTATTAAATCAAATCCGCCATGTTCTTTAAATAGATCTGCAAATTCGAGTTCCCAATGCATAAAATGGTTTTCTTCTGATATTTGTCTTACAAGAGCCAGTCTTTCCTCATTTTCACATAGTTGGTCAAGATTTACTTTTCCTAAATCATCATATTTTTTCTCTAGGTCTAATGCAATTTGCTCAATATCTGTATCAAACATAGAAGTTTGATATCCATTTTTTGTCCATACTCCCTTCTGACCTTCTTGTTTTACAGACATTATTCCACCTTCTAATATTAAAGACATATCATAAATATATTCACTTCTAGAAGGTAATAAGTCTGCCTTATCTATTGGCCAAAACCATAATGCACACCAATAGTCCATTGCGAACTTCAATCTTGCATAAGGTCCTGCATTATTCATATGTTCTGTTTTATATATCTTTGTATATATTTCATCTTTTTGTCTAATAGTTGTATGAGAATCTTCAGTAGTATCTTCATGGCCATATATAGATAATTTATCAGCAGTTTTTTCTTCAATTTCTTTCCTTAATTCAACTTGCTTGTCCCATAAGTTATCTATAACATCTGAAATTCTTAATAGTGATTCCACTTCATCTGAATTACATGGTTTTATAAATTCTCTATTCCATGTTTTCATTTTATCTATATTATCTTTTTCAAGTTCTTTAATAACTTTATCATTATAAGAACACATGCCTGGATCTCCAAGTAAAAAATGGTACACTTGAGGTCTCTTAGTTTTTAAATCTTTTACATTCCTTTCTTCTGATAAAGGAACTCTTGTAGGTTCTGAATTATACCATTGCAAATTACTATTAGTAGCCATTATTTGATCTTTGTTATATACTTGTCTTCTAGCACCAATTAATGAATTTCCATTTACTATTTGTATATTAAACCAAGGAACATACCTGCCTTTAAAAATTGTATTTAACCATAATGAAACTTCTGCTAATTCTACTGCAGTTGGATTTAAGTCAACACCATATATATTTTTATCTGCAATATACATTTTTACTTTTTGAACTTCTGTATACCTTTGTTCATATGGAATTAATTCGTTTTTTTCTTCTTGTTTTTTGTTTATATATGCATCTGCTAATTGATTTATTGTTTCATTCAAGAATGCAGCACTTCCCATTGCTGGCTCGCATATTTTTAAATTTAATATATCATCAGCAGTTTTATCTTTTAATAATTCTTTTAATGCATATTTAACTAAGCATTTCGTTAAAACTTCAGGCGTATAATAAGATGCAGATTTTTCTCTTTCTCTTCCTGCAAGTCTATATATAAATGTACCTCTTTCATATTTACGAGGTTTTCCTCTATTCGGTCCACTTTCATATCTTACTCTCTCATCCTCTTTATAGTTTTCTAACTCTGCTTCAGATACAAAATATCCAACTTCTAGTTCATCAAAATGTTCTCCATTCCTTTTCACTTCATAAAGCATTTGTTCAGCAATAAATCCTCTATAAGATAATAATGCTTCATATACAGAACCTAATTGATTTATTCCTAAATTAGAATATGATATTCTACCTTTTCCAGTATTATTTCCTCTTGATATACTCATTAACTTAATTATCTTTATCATAGCAGAATTACGCAATTTACTATTAGATATTAATTTAGTTAATTCAGGATCAAATATATGCGCTTTTAATGGTTCCATTATAAAAGTATCATGTATAGACTCCATTTTTTCAGCTGACAATAATTGTTCTTGATTAGAAGGGTATCCATTATAAATTATATTAAATAACTTATTTATACAGTCGCCTAAATAAAATCCTTCTTCAATTTCTTCTGTATTTTCATTAAAATTATCTACTACATCTCTTAATGTTTCTAAAGAATAACCTTTTAAATATGATATATCTTTTATTGGAGCATATCCCAATTCTGGTCTTGCTTCAATAAATAAGACAAACAACATTCTATACATATATCTTAAACATTGCATAGTTAAATCAGAGGGATCGATTTTTAATTCTGGATTACTATTTTTATAATAATATATAACTTCATTTCCCAATATTTCTATACATTCTCTTAATGCATATTTTAGATCTTGAGAAATACCAGCAGCGTTTTTAGTTGAATTTTCGTTAAGTTCATCTAAAAGAGAAGTTCCTTCTAATGGGCACAAAGATTCTCTATGTAGTAAAATTGACATTGTTTGTAAAGTTGTTTCTTCTTTTCTTGAAAAAATTTCTTTTAAATCAAATCCTATATATCTTTTTTCATTCCATTTATTTCTATCAATAAGTGATATTCCATTCATACCAATAACAATAATCCATCTTGGTGGATTACTATTAGCAAATAATGATTTTGTTACCAAGTCTTCTGCATTAAAATCACTATTTATATATATATCACATGTTTCTTCATCAAAGTCGCCACTGAATAATTTTCCATAAAGTACGTCTTCATCGTCATCAACATTTTGAGAAAGTACAATCCAAAGTAAAGGATTTCCATTATTGTCTTTAATTTCTTTATATACAGGTACTTTAATATCATTATCAATATCAACTATTATTGGTGATGATGTATAATATCCAAGTGAAACAAGATATTTATCAGCCATCTCTTTTATAACTACTAAATCACCATTATTATTCGCTTTTAAAAACTTATCATGTGCTACATAATAACTTTTAGCATCTTCTTTTAATTGGCTCCAAGGTGTTTTTACATCTTTGCTTGCTTTAGCTACATCTCTCCAACTAGATATAGTTGCATTTGCATTATCTTCAAAAATAGATGAGAAATAATGATTAGTATAATATTCATTATAATTATTTATTCCAGTATAAGTTTTAGCCATTTTATACCTCCATTAATACAGCAATTATTTTAATAAAAGGTTTATCTTCTGCTTCCAAACTATCTTTATACCATTTGTAATACTCATTAAAAGTACTTTCAATATTGTTTTTCTTTAATTGCTTTGTTCTGCTTAAACCTTCTGTTTCAAATAAACTGATTTGATTATATTCTAATTGCTTCTCTTTTAACTTATCTAATTTTTGCATATATGATAAAACTTCTGTACTTATTACATCGTCATATTCTCTAAATGCATCAGACAAGATTTCTTTTATTTTATTGATAGCTAATCCCATATTTGATTGTGCCATTTCTAGTTCTTTCTCTTTTATTAAATCTTCATTAGGAATATTTTTATCTAGTAGTTTAGTTTTTTCAAATAAATCCTTTATACTCATTACTTCAATAATTTCATTATTTTTCACCTTAACACCAAACCACTCATCAATTACTGGAGTAGATTTTCTATTAAATATTGAACCAGAAATTATATAAATCAAACTTTTATCTGTATTATTTGATTTTATACCAAGTACAGGAGCTTCTCCTCTCCCAAATAATAATTTTGATTTATCATTTATTATGCTAAAAATCGGATGTAATCTCCATAAATATTGTGCTTGTGACCATGCAGTTTCATTTAAATCATTTTGCATACTTCTCTTCATTTCGTCCATTATGAATTCTTTATCAGTGCTTAGTTTTAATTCGTCATCTGGAATTGCTTCATCTGGAAGTTGAGTTTTTAGCCTTCTTTTTATTTCAGGAGTTAGTTTTATTTCGATACCATCTGCAACTCCTAAATCAGTGTATGAATGTTCACTCTCTGTATTGAATTCAGATAAAGCTGTTTCTATATAATCCTTATCACTAAATATAGTTAAATCATTTGTAGTTTCATTTTTTAAACCTTTTTCAATATCTTCCTGACGCATAAGTATTTCAAACGGATCAAATTCTTTTGATGAATTATCTAATTGTTTTTCAAATTCTTCTGAAGACATATTAGTTTCAATAACATTTGCTACTTCTTGCTCTTCTTCCTCAACATTAAATTTTCCCATAAGTAATGTAGGATCACCAATATTTTTATATGCTTGTTCTTCCTTTTTAATAAGAATTTCCATTATTCTAGTATCGCCTTTTATCTTTTCATTCTTACTCTGAATTAAGAAATATCTAATATCTGGCTTTTTAGTTTGACCATATCTATCAATTCTTCCATTCCTTTGTTGAAATACCATTAAAGACCATGGAATATCAAAATGAATCAATCTATGTGATAAATAATGTAAATTTATTCCTTCTGACGCAACATCAGATGCAACTAAAATTCTTATTGGTGATTCTTTTTTGCCAAATTCATCAACAATTTCTTGTTGCTCAACATCTGACATACCACCATACATCTCTTTAACTTGGTCTTCATTCATGTTAAGATCTTCTCTTAAATATTTTGCTAACCATTTCATTGTTTCTATTCTTTCGGTAAATATGACTATTCTATCATCTGTATCAGTATGCCAATTATATTCACTATTATTTAGAAGTTGCAATAATTGTTGATATCTAGAGAATGAATCCGGCTTAATTTGTTCTAATAAAGACTTCAATTCTTTTAAAGTATTTATGTCTTTAAATTTATTGTCTCCATATTTATTAATTAATTTTCTTAATCTTTCATCTATACTTTTAATACATGCTGCTGGAGAAGAAAATAAAGATTTTTCAAGGTTTGTCTTAAATAGTTGACCTGTAGCTTTCTTATTGTATGAATCCATTTCTAGTTTCATGTCTGCAAAGTAATCATATACTCTCTCTTCAACATTTGATGCATAACTTTTTTCTATATTAACTTCTCTTTCTTGAAATGATGAAATTAATTGGTCATTGATATCACTTTTAAATCTTCTTACACACAAGCCCTTTATATCTTCTTTTGTATAGTCATGAGGATTCGCAATAGCAGTTGGATCTAACATATTCATTAGCGATGCAAAGCTTTCAGCTTTACCATCATGTGGTGTTGCAGATAAAAGAATTAAAGCATCACCATTTTTTGATAATAATTTTGCAAGTTTAGATCTTTGACTTTCAGTTTGAGATATTCCTCTATCAGCGACATTATGGGCTTCATCTATTACGATAATATCCCAGTGTGCATTTTCAAGATAAGTTCTATATTCAATATCTCTTTTTAATGTATCCATAGAAATAATTGTCTTATCATAATAGAAGAAAGGATTATAATTTGAAGGTAAAGAATTTCTAATTTTTTGTATTTTACTTGAATCCAAACGGATTAAAGGAATAGAGAATCTATTCCACATTTCTTTTTGGAATTGCATCATCATGCTCTTTACTGTAACAACAAGAATTCTTTTACCTTTTCCCCTTGCTATTAATTCAGACATTAAAATACCTGCTTCAAGAGTCTTACCAAGTCCAACGCTATCAGCAATAAGAATTCTTTGTCTTGGCGTTGATAAACTCATGGTTGTAGGAACTAATTGAAAGTCCATTAAATCCATTGCTGCTTTGTATCCAACATGAATTTTTGAATCTGTTGGTATTTTTTGTCTTAAATTACTTTCAATATATAATTTAGATTTTTTAAAAAGAGGTGATGTATCAGCGACTAATTTTGTTTGTGCAGGATCAACAATACTTACTTCCTCTAAATCTTCCAAAAATACGCTTTCTTTATCTTTAACTAATGGAGATATACCAGTACAATAAACTGCTTTATTTCCAAAGCTATTGTTTTCAATCTTATTTATCATCCATTCTTCATCACGTACAATAATTCTTAAACCAGGCGCTAACTCAGACATTTTATTCCTCCATTTTATTACTCTAATATTTTATAAAAATTTAAATTCTCTTATTTCATTTTCAGTAAAAAATCATCTAATTCAATTTTTTTATATCCTTATTCTTTTCAAATAAATTTTTTTCTTTATTACTATTAGCAATTATATCAACCCATATTTGAGATATATTTTGGAAATCTATATATAATTTTAATCCCCCGTCTGCTTATAATAATTCTATTTTATTTTATATCATAAAATGACATTTTTCTCAATAAATATACAGAAATTTGCACTACAAAATTTTACAAAAAAATCCATGTCTCAAATTCTTGTTCAAGACACGGATTTTTCATTATCTCACATACTTTCCTGTTTTTGTCTTTTCATTTTCATGCTCTTTAGGATGTTCCTTCTCTTCCATCTCCCTGAGATTTTCTCTCATTTTTATAGAATTATCATAAATAACATCACACATTTTAAGTTCTTTTCTAATTTTCTCAAGTTCTGAAGTAACAGCAATTATTTGCTTTGTTATTAACTCCTTATCGTCATCTTCTTTTAAATTTTTTCTTTTATAATAAAGTCTATTCCTGCAATTAAGATATTTTTGTAATTCTTCTTTCTTCTCATTTTTTACATCATTAATTCTACTTAGTGTTTCTAACTTATATTTACACATAAATCTAATTTGTTCTGAATACATATCCATTTTTCTGATACCTGCTCTCATCTCTGGTGTTAGTCTGAAGCTTTGATTATATTTAGGATATAACCCTAATAAGTGCTTATAGTAGTAATATAATGCTATTATTCCTTTAGGCTTATATATCTTTTTAAAGCTCCTTTTAGTTGTATATTTTTTAGCAGGTGGTATTCTATATGGAATAATATCTTCATAATTTACAAGATTATGAGAAAGTATTCTTTGTTTTATTCTATATAAGGAATATTCTTCTCCAAATGCTCTTTCAACTCTTATATTCCTTTTGTGATATTTATCTCTTATACGCAATTTATCTGCTCTATAATAGTAGCTATATCCCATAGACTTTAATATACAATTCATATCACTTAAAGCATAAGCATGTTCTATTGCATAATCTAAATCCTCCTTTGCAAATTTATAATAATCAGATTCTTTCATTGATTTCCTATAAAAGTTTTCAAAATTTATTCCTGACCTGCATGTTTTTTCTGGCAAAACACTTAAACCATATTCCTCACAAAGTTCATCTGAAGTTCTTCTTAATAGTGCTGTATTCGCTAGATTAGAATAATACTTAAATCCATCTTTAAATGATACAGAATTTAATACAAAGTGATTATGAATATTCTCTGTGTTTAGATGTGTAGATACTACTACTTGAAATCTATCTCCCCACATTTCTTCTGCAAGTCTTACACCTATTTCATGTGCTATCTCTGGTGTAACTTCTCCTGATTTAAAAGACTGATAACCATGGAATGCTAATATACCTCCTTCCTTACCTTTAATCTTTTTTATAAATTGCATTTCATCAACTGCTGTTTCTAACTTACAATTTATTGCTGTAGTATAAAATTGTTTCTCTGTTTTATCTGGGTTAGTAGCATACATTAATAAATCTCTTACACTATAAAACTGATTCATATTAACATCTGCATATTCGTTTTTAGTCTTCTCCTCATCTGTTGCATAATTTACTACTTTGTCAATTCTTTGTGTCACTTTCCATATACTTGTTGTTGCCATATTTATATCCTCCTCTCATATTAAAAAGGGGATTGGGGAATTTCCCCATGTAGAATTTCGAGCTGGCGAAATTCATTGCTTGCTAGGACAATATCTTTAATAAAAATGCCCAAGTTTTAAGTCAAAACCCAGGCACTTTTTTCTTCTAGAAATGAGTTTTTTTATTCCTCATTTGAGATATAATTTACTTTATAAATATAAATTTTATTTCCAATTTTTCTTTTTAATTTGATTATTTTATTGCATCCATTATTTCGATTTTTAGAAATATTTTTTCTATATTTTCTGTATAATTCATATCTCATTCTTCTGTTTTTTCTTCTTCTATATTCCTTTAAGTTTCTAATTAATTTTTCATTTCTGTGACCATAATTGTCTCTATTTATTTCATAAATAACTCTCATAATTTTACCTCCATTTTTTAAACTTTACTTTTTTTATTATTTGTTGTACAATAATATTAACTTAATTTTGGGTTAGTATTTTTAAGTTTGCCGACTTTATACTAACTCTTTTTTTGTACTTTTTAATGTTATTCCATAACACATTTGGTACAATTTTTCTATCGTTGCATTTGCTAAATCTTTGTCCTGACTCTTCTCAAATCTTTCAATTAATCCCTTCTTATTGAACCTTGTTGTTATAACAATAGGTAACCCTTTTTCGCATCTATTTTGAATAATTGTATATAACTTTTCTAATGCCCAGTTGCTTATTTTTTTCTGTTCCTAAGTCATCAATAATTATTAAATCTACATTAGAATATAGTTCAATTAATTCATTTTCAGACTTTGTATTATCTCTAAAAGTTTCCTTAATCATATCTAATAATGTTATTAGTCTACCCATTAAAACAATCTTGTTTTGTTCAATTAATTTATTTGCAATAGCAGATGCTAAATGAGTTTTTCCTTGTCCTGACATGCCCGTTATTATCAGTCCATTGTCCTCATTATTCTTTATACATTTTTCTGTATAATCTTTTGCAACTTTTATTGCCACTTTATTATTTGGATTAATTCTAAAATTTTCAAAGTTCTTAGATTGTAAATTCTTTTCCATATAGCTTTGCTTATAGATTTTATTAATTATTTCTCTATAACGACTTCTCTTTTGTTTTTCAAATTCAATTTTATCTTGTTTATTCCAATATTCTTGAGCCTTTATACAATTACACCTTTCATATTCTATAAATTCAGGAGATATATTCACATATAAATAATCAAGTCCTATTGGATTCAATTTTTTACCACAAAATTCACATTTTTTAAGTCTATTGTGGATAGTTTCATTTAATTTGATATTCTCTAAACCCATTTTCATTCTCCTCTCTTTTTGTATTTTCTTTTCTTATTTCTTTTGTTATATTTTCTTCTCTTTTCTCTTCTGTACCGTTACATAACGTTACCGTAACGTTACTTTTTTCAATTTCACTCTTATTCTTTTCACGATATTTTCTTTGTCTTTCTCTGTTTTGAATTTGATAATTCTCATATTTATCAATACTTTGATACTTGTCCCAGTTTTTTATTAGAAATGTTTCCCCTTCTTTAATTAACATTTCTAATTCTAGAAATTTTTCCAATATTTTGCTCATTTTTTTCGAAGATTTTCCCATAATTTTCGAAAAATTTTGGATTGAAATCGGATTATTTCCAATTATTAATCTTCCTCCAGCTCCACATTCAACTGCTAATGATAATAATTGAATCCACACTCTAAAGTATGTATCCCCATCTTCTAATCCTAGGATTAATTGGATTTTTCTGTTGTTAAAAATATTCTGTTCTAACTTAAACCACTGAATATCATACATATCCTCCTTTCTCCTCTCTTACATCAATTAGTATCTAACTGATTCTTGTTCTTTCTTATTTAGATAATCGTCTAATACTTGAACTCTAAATAAGAATTTGCCACCAACTTTTGAACATGGTATTTCTCTTCTTCTTACTAATTGATTAATTAACCAGTAAGATATTCCTAAATACTCTGCTGCCTCTTTCATTGTTAGTGTTGTTCTTTGTACTTTCTGTAATTCCATATAAATGCCTCCTTTCTTTTAGTTTATTTGGTACTTGTACTAAGTTAACAAGTTTTTTTATTTTTTTCTCGTTAACTAATTGTATTATTACACATATTATGATAAAATCCTATTAAACCTAGTAAATTCAGTTATCAAATCGTAACTTTTGGTTTTTTAATGATTTGTTAACAGAAAGGATTAATATATGGAAAGAAAAAATAATATTGGAATATCTTTTGATGCTTCATATTTTTCTCAAATATTCATTCACACTTCTGGTGCATATTTGAGTAAACCAATTAGTAAAAGCAACAATAAATATTTAGCAAATTTTAAAACTATACCACCTGATGAGAGATTTGGACAATTAGTTCTAGAACTTGAAAAAACAACTTCTGAATCAGAAAGAGAAAGAATAATAAATGAATTAAAAGAAATTACAGAAATAGATAAATCAGTTGAATCTATGCCTCTTACATTTAAAGATAATATTGAAAAATTAAATGGATATATAGTTTTTGAGCCAATGACTGCCGTTGAACATTATGATTTATCTTTGTTAGATTTTATTAGTTATGATTTTGATGTTTTCAATGATTATATATTGTTTTTTATCAATTTCTTTGATTATTTTATAGATAAATTAGATAATAATGATATTAAACATATAGAATTAGATACTTTATATCCTGTTAATGAAATAGTTGAAATAGCAAAAAAATACTATGAAAAAGAAAAAAATAACTTAATTTATTATCAAGGTTTATTTAAAAAATGTGTTAATTTTGTTTACAATATTGATAATTATTTTAATTTTAAAGATTTAACGCATAAGCAAAGATTCTTTTTGTATAATCAATTATATCCAAATACATTTGCAGAATTTAAACAAGATTTTCATTCAACAGATTTATTAGAATATAAATATAATGATTTTCCAATAAGACCTGAATTAATTCAACTTGAAGATATAAATACTATAATTTCTGCAATTGAAGAAGTAGATCCTACAGGTAGAAAACTTAATAGCTTACAACAATTTGAAACTACAAATTTATTTACAAGTTTTTATATTACACTATTTAATGTAGTAGCTATTAACAAAATGCACATCAAAATATGTGGTAATTGCCAAAAATATTTTATAACACATAAAGAAACTGTCACTTATTGTGATAGAGTTATAAATAATGATCTAACATGCAAAGATATTGGTAATAAAGAATATCAAAAAAGGAAATTAGAAAGTGATACTACTTATGATAGATATAGAAAAATAGGTAGTAGAAAACAACTTAGAGCTACTCGTAACCCTGAAATAGATTTCTATAAAAAAGATTTGGAACAATATAGAAAGATAGGAAAACAAATGTATAAAGATGTTTGCTCTGGAAAGATTACTAATGAAGATTTTGAAAAATGGATAGATGAACAAGACAAATAAAAGTAGTACAATGCAAGTACTACTTTTATTTATCTTATTTAGAAATGCTTATTAAATTTATAATTATCATATTCTAACATATTTTTAAATATTATATCTATAACTATTTCATATAGTATCTTTGTTCTTTCATAAATCCAATCAAAATCTATGTTTTCTACTCTATAATTTTTAGGATTTGCCTTATTATTTATATTTTCAAAAGCAATGTATAGTTTTTTATTTGGTATATGATAGCCATTATGTACATAATGATTTCTTAAGCATATTATTTCTTGTACCATATTTTCAATATTTTTTATCTTTTCATTATCCTTATAATTATTTTCAATACCATATTTTATAAATGAATTCTTTATACCTTTTATTGATTGCTGTTTATAGTAACACTCTATAAATCTATAAAACATTAAAAAATTATCTTCTATGTTTCTTGAAGTATTCAATATTATATATGGTATATTTCTTACCTCATTTTTGCTATTTCTATATGGTATTGTTGTATAGCATCTAAATAAAAATTGTAATAAATTATCTTTTACACTATTATCAACATATGAATTCTTATAATCAATATCTTTTATAGGAATACATATTTCAAAGAAAATTTTATTAATTTCTACTAAAACTCTATCAATAATAAATTTACATGGTTTTAATAATTGACAAAACATAATTAACTCATTTATGTACTCATAAACTTCTTCATAACTAATACTTTTATTTAAATTAATATCAATATATCCACCTAAATTAACATCTATTTTATTATTTTTTCTATTAAATTCACTTTTCCAATCATCTGATACTTCTATAGATTTGATATTATTTTGATTAATTTCAACTTTTTGTTTTTCTGTATTTCTTTTTAACTTAATGATATATTCATTTTCTATTTCTTCTTTAGATACACTTGGATAACCAATTAGTTCATTTATCATTTTACTATATACTCTAATCTTATTTATGTTTTTATCATTAGAGATATCACATAGTTTCTCATAGTTTCCATATTTAAAATAATATCTTGTAAAAAACTTCGTTTTATATCCACCATCTGGAGTCCCTAAAACTTCTGAGTGTCCATTACAATTAGCATTTTTTAATAAATAATTCATTCTACCAAAATAATCAATTATTAATATATCTCTTTCTTTAAATTCTGTATAACTTCCAAATGTTCTAATCCCATTTATTTCTGGTATTTCATCCATAATATCATAATTAACAATAACTTCTATTCCATCATTTTTTATTTCATATTGACAGTCATATTTTTCATTATATTTACCGTCAAAAAAGCAAACAGCCATCCTTACACTCCCTTATTCTATCCCTATTCCACTTTTATCATTGTCTAATTTTTCATATTGATATTTACATGTAAATTTCATATATTCAATTAATTCATTTATATCTATATTATATTTTTTAATATCTTCTTTCCTTATATAAACAATTAATTCTGTTGATATTTTTTTTGTAGTATTATTAGCCACAAATGAAAAAATAATATTCTTAAATATTTCCTCTCGTGAACTAACTATTCCCATTCTTCCTGTTCCTATAATAGGAATTGCAATTGGTTCAACGTGTCCAACCTCTCCAATATGTTGCCATAAACGAGAAAGCGCATCTGTAATATTCATTGTGGAAGGATTTATTGTTTGACCTTTTGAATTTATATCTGAATCTGCAAGAAAATAAAATCTTTTTCCATTTTGATTAATTTCAACAGTAGTTCCAATTTCATATTTTTTATTTTTTGAACTTTTTCTGTCTGTTAACTCAATAAATGGGCTATTTTCTAATTCTTTTTCAATTAGACAGTCTAATGTACTGATATTATTCTTAAAATATTTATCTTGAACTTGTCCCTGTACACTATGTATACTAATAAAGTCTTTTTCCATTTTCGTATCAAAAGTTGTATTTGTTGGCACTACTATTGCAAATTTCTCTTTTAAAATATCTCCAACTTTTAAAATAATCTTTATATCTCTATTTTTTATATTAAAAACATATTCCTTTTTAGGTATATTGAAAATAATAATACTTATCACACCTATAATTAGTGCAATCCAAAAAACAATTTGTGGAATATCAATTTTTAAAAGTGTAAAAAATTCATTAATAGTTACAATTGTTCCAATATAAGCTAATATACTAATAATATCTTTTTTTATTACTGGCCATATATTCTTATATACGTAATCCATTATAATCCCAAATTCCTATATACATTATCATTATAATAATAAGCTCCCGTTTTTCCTTCTCTACTGTATTGCTCATGTGAACTAGGCCAATTTTCAAGAGCATACTGTAAAATTTTTGAATTATAGCTTATATGTATTGCTAAATGTTCTCTCATTAGGGCTGGACATTTATCAGTGTCTAAGCTTTTTTTACCATTCAAATTAACTACAATGCATGGAATATCTCTTTTTATTGCTTGTTCAATTTCCCACCTTACATATTTATATAAATATTTTGTGTGATCTCCCACTAATAAAACAAATACTTTTGTATTTCTAAATCTTTCTTGTAATCCAGCTTTTATAGATTCTTCACTTTTATCATATATATTATTTAAATCATGTGCATCATAAAAGTTAAAGTCTGTATTATCATTTTGTTTCCAAGCTTTCATTAGATAATAGTACTTTAAATCATTATCCGCATCCATCGATACATAAACTTTATTTTTATAACTCATAGTCTCTCCTCCTTACTTTGTCAAATTATATCACATAAAGTCGAAATAATCTAGTATTATCAATGATTTTACGTTGTAAAATTTCGACACTTTTCTACATTTTTTTACACATAAAAATTTAAAGTTTATTCTTGTTTTCTATTGCATTTCGTTATCATTTGTTATATAATTCATATTGTTAACAGATATATTATCCTCTCCCACCCATAGGTATGCCTGAAAGGAGGTGAAAAAGGTAATGGCTGGGAGTATTGAAAAAAGAGGAAAGGATAGTTACAGACTAGTATGTCTTGCAGGTCGTAACTTGCAAGGAAAACCTATTAAGAAAACAAAAACTATACATGGAACTAAAAAAGATGCTGAAATAGAACTTGCTAAATTTGTTGCAGATGTTCAAAATGGAATGTATGTTGAAGGTAAAGCTCTTAAATTCTCTGAATTTACAGAGATATGGAAAAGAGATTATGGTTCAAAAGAACTTGCTCCATCAACATATAAAAGATATCTAGGAATGCTAGAATCAAGAATCTTACCTTATTTTAGTAATTTATATATTAATAAAATAAGACCAACAGATATTATGCAATTCTATGATCTACTTGGTAGAGATACTCAATTAGTAAGAAAGAAAAACAACAATGGTAGTAAAACATTAAAACCTTTATCTGCTAAAACAATTTTAGAACATCACAGACTTATAAGAGCTATGTTACACAAAGCAGTTTATTGGCAAATGATAATATCTAACCCTGCTGAACGTGTTCAACCACCTAAAACTAGAAAACCTAAAAGAAGATATTATGATGATGAGCAAACTAAATTCTTACTTGAAAATCTTACAGAACTTGGTACAGAACAAATCAAGTATAAAGTTGCTATCATATTAACAATATTTACTGGTGTTAGACTTGGTGAGCTTATGGGACTTGAATGGCAAGATGTTGATTTTAAAACTGGTATTATTAGCATAAATAAGTCTAGTCAATATTTAGGCGATAAAGGAGTATTTACTAAAGCACCTAAAACAGAAAGTTCTATTCGTGACGTTGCAGTTCCAGATTTCGTTGTTTCTTTACTTGAGGAATATAGTTTATGGTATCAAGAACAAAAATCGCTCTATGGCGAATTATGGACGAATTCTAATAGGTTATTTGTACAAGCTGATGGCAAACCTATGCACCCTTCAACAATTAGCAAATGGTTTGTAAAATATGTAGCACAAATAGGACTACCTGTAATTAACTTTCACGGATTAAGACACACAAATGCTACACTTTTAATATCACAAAATATTGATGTAGCAGTAGTAGCAGCAAGATTAGGTCATGCACAAATTACAACAACATTTAATTTCTATGTACACCCTATTATTTCTCATAATAGAAATGCAGGAAATGTATTACAAAACTTGTTACTACAAAAAAACTAGTCTAAAATCTTTTTTCAAATTTCACTAAAGTGATTTAAAAAGTCATTAAATTTTTCACGATAAAAAAAGTAAAAGACTACTAAATATAAAATTAGGTTTCCCATAGTCTTTTACTGAAAATTTATTAGAAATATCAATGTTTTTTGAGAATTTCTTCCCCAACTTTTCCCCAATTCTACATAATAATGCCATTTTTAAGCATTATTGTAAACTAATTGGAGAATATAAAAAATCGCTACAACTTAGATAGCTGTAACGATATAAGTTTGGTTGCGGGGGTAAGACTCGAACTTACGACCTTCGGGTTATGAGAAAAAAATTTTTAAACAGTATATACTTTCCATTATATTTCTTCTAATTCCACACTTACATAAAACAAAAACAGTATTAAAACTCGTCTTCATTTGTCTCCCTCTTTTTATCTTCTTGTTCTAATTTTTCTAGTTCTTCTAGTTCTTGTTTGTGTTCCATTTCTTCTTCATCAACTTTTTCTGCTTTGTTATCTTTAATTATAGTAATTTCACTTACTGGATATTTCTTTGATACGAAATTATCTCCATCTTTTACCTTTACCCTAATAATTTCTCTTAAAGTTTCTATATTATCGACTTCTCCTTCACCATCTGGTGTTTTAACAATTGCTCCAATACTTGGAAGCTTATTTAATTTTTCTTCATAAACATCACTTTCATATTTTAAACAACACATAAGTCTGCCACAATTTCCTGAAATCTTACTTGGGTTAAGAGATAGATTTTGTTCTTTTGCCATTTTTATAGAAACTGCTTCAAAATCCCTTAAAAAAGTACAACAACAAAGTTCTCTTCCACAAACACCATTTCCACCTATTCTTTTTACTTCATCTCTTACACCAATTTGCCTTAATTCAATTCTAGTTTTATAAATTGCAGCCAAATCTTTTACTAATTCTCTAAAGTCAATTCTTCCATCAGCTGTAAAATAAAATAAAATTTTGCTATCATCAAATTTATATTCAACATCTGTTAAATTCATTGACAAACCATGTTCTTTAATCTTTTTCTGACAAGTTTTAAAAGCTTCTTTTTCTTTTTTTCTACATTCTTCATAGTGTTTATGATCTCTTCCATTTGCAATCCTTATAACCTTTTTTAGAGGAGCAACTATCTTCTCATCCTCAACAAAACGATTAGGTATTACAACCTCTCCATATTCTTCTCCTTGAGCAGTTTCAACAATTACTTTTACACCTTTTTTTACTTTTAAATTTTTAGGATTAAAAAAATATATCTTACCTAATTTCTTAAATCTGACTCCTATTATATTTTTCAAACTACTTCCTCCCAAATATTGAATAACATATTATCTATACTCATATCATAATTTGCATTTTGAGTAATTCTTCTTTTAGTATCTTCCACAATTTTTATACAATCTGTATATTTTATATCTTCTTTTGACTTTTTAAGTAGGATTATATTTATATAATCTAACATATCTAATATTTCATCTTTTGAGGTATATAATATATCTAGTTTTTTTATTAAATCTATCAAATCTTCATTTTCTATATTTTCTATCGCTTGTTCAATAATTAAATATTCTTCTTGTTTATCTTTAAGTTCTATTGCTTTCCCTATACTTCCCTGAAACACATCTAGCATATTAGAAGTAACGTTCATATCATAATTATCTTCTAGATACTTTTTCATATTAAGATTATTAATAGGATTAAAATGTAATATCATACATCTTGACTTTATAGTAGCAAGAAATTCGTTTTCATTTTCACCAATTAGGATTATTGTTACAAATTCTGGTGGTTCTTCTAAAGTCTTTAATAATGCATTTTGTGCTTCTTTTGTCATTTGATCTGCATTATCTATTATATATACCTTCTTGCTAGATATAATTGGCTTTTCTTGCACTCTTCTTTGCATATCTCTAATTTGCTCAATTTTTATAGTATTTCCATCTGGTTCTATTATAGAAAAGTCTGGATTATTTTCCCCATCAAATTCTAGACAAGACTTACAATTATTACAATACTTTTCATTTCCTAAGCAAAGTATTGCTTTTGCAAATTCTTTCGCTATTAATTTTTTACCAATTCCAGACATTCCAATAAATAAATAACTATGTGATACTTTATCATTAATTACTGATTCTTGTAATGATTCCTTTATTTTGTTATTTCCTAGAATATTTTGAAACATTTATTGTTCTCCTTTTATTCTACTTCCCCCCATTTATCTAGTGGCCAAATTCTAATTGCTACTGTACTTTCTATTTTTTCCAACGGAATACACCCAAATGATCTACAGTCTGTACTATGATTTCTATTATCTCCCATTGCAAACACACAATTTTCAGGAACAATAAAATCATCAAAAGGTGTACCTCCTGTGGCTTCTACACCTATAACATCTGTTACTATTCCATCTTGCAGATATGGTTCGTCAAGTTCTTTTTCATTTATATATACCTTACCATTCTTTATTTGAACATGTTCTCCTGGCAATGCTATAACTCTTTTAATATAACTTTTTTTTCCAATTTCTAAGAAATTTTTAATAAACCATTCCCATCCATTTCTTTCTTCATATTGTGCTACTGGATTTGTTACATCTATTTCGGATGGTGAGTATTCAAGTTTTGATGGCTCCTCAAAAGTAATTATTTGTCCTCTTTCAGGTAAAGTTTTTGTTGTTCTTCCCCATCTATTTAACCATAACCTTTGGTTTTGCTCTAATGTTGGATACATTGAACTCATTTTAACAATTGTTGGTGTTCCTATAAAATAACGAAATAACATTGCAAGAACTAATGCAATTATAATACAATATACCCATTCTAACACTTCTTTTACAGTTGTATTCAAATTTATCTCTCCCTCTTTTTAACTTTAGTTTTCTGACTTTTATATTATACATTATTTTTATAATTTTATCAACTAAAATTCCTGCTTTGTTGGAATCCTAATTACAACCTCTGTTCCTTGTCCTACTACACTTTTAATATCTATACTTCCACCATTTTTATCTAGTATTTCTTTTGCAATAGAAAGTCCTAGACCAGTTCCGCCCATTTCTCTTGTACGAGCTTTATCCACACGATAAAACCTCTCAAATATCCTTCCTAAATCTTCCTCTGGAATGCCTATTCCATTATCAAAAACTTTAATATATGCATCATTATAAACAAAGCCCACATATATTTTTATTTCTCCACCGATCTTTCGTATACTTTATACTGTTAGATAATACATTTAAAACTACTCTTTCAATATCATATTTATCCGCATAAACTGGTGGTACATCTGCTGTTACAAAACAGTTTACAGTGTGATGCTTTTTCTTTATTTCTATTCCTAGCTTGTCCTGGCATTTCTTTACTAAATCTCCTAAATCAAAAGATTCTTTATTTACTGAATTTTTATTATTATCATATCTAGAAAGTGTTAATAAATCTGTAACTAATCTTGCCATTCTCCTTGCTTCTGTTGCTATAACATTTAAGAATTTTTCTTGTGTCTCTTTATCATATTCTCCTTCTAACAAAGTATCTGTATATCCCATAATTGAAGTTATTGGTGTTTTCAATTCATGAGATACGTCTGCAACTAATTCTTTTTGCATATTATCTAGTTTTACATGTTCTGTAATATCTTGTATAACTGCAATAACACCATCAGGTCTTTCAGTATCATTTTTAAATGGTGCAAAAAACACATTCATATAATTATCATCAACTTGTATCCTTTGCTCTGTTGATGTCCAATTTTCTAAATAAATAATTTTTTCCATATTTATATTAACATCATATTTTTTAAATATATCATCAAAGTTTTCATCTTCAGGTCTTATACTTAGAAATTTCTTGGCTGCTGGATTTATTAAAATAACTTCCCCTTGTCTATTAAATGCAATAATACCATCTGTCATGTGTAGAAGAATTGTTTCTATTTGATTTTTCTGCGTTGAAACTTCACTTAATTTTTCCTTTAATTCAGTAGTCATAAGCCCAAGTACATCTTCTAAATTATCCATTTCTGTCTTCTTTTTATTCTTTGTTTTCTTTATCCCTTCTTTGTCCTCTTCTGCTATTTTTTCTGCACTTTTAATCAATTTATTAATTGGATAAATTACAAACCTTGATAAGAATACAAATATAAATATTCCCACAACCAAAAAAATTACTGTACATATTGTTAACGTTACAAATGTATTATTTTTTATATTTGTAATTATGTCTGAAATCTGTTCTAAATTTTCTAACATTCCACTTTCTATTCCGTTATTTAATACATTAAGCCAATACATATAAAAACATCCGAAGACCACCTATTAAAATTATTCCCACCAAAAAAAATACTAATATAATTTTAAATTGTACACTTCTAATCATTGTTTTCCCTCTTATTTAACTAATTTTTTTATTTCCTCATATATTTTATCCTCTGCGTCTACTGTTGATATTTTTAATGCATTTTCTCCCATTTTTTTCATTTTGTCTTTATTTAAAACAATTTCTTCTATCGTTTTATTTAGTTTTTCACCATTTATTTCATCATTTAATATTATTTTAGCTGCCCCTACATTTTCTAGTGCTTTTGCATTATATAATTGATGATTATGACTTACATTTGGAAGAGGAACTAATATCGATGGTTTACCTAAATTTGATATTTCAGTAATTGTCATTGCACCACTTCTTGCAACAATAAGATTAACAACATTCATAATTTCTTCCATGTTATATATGTATGGTACAATCTTCATATTTTGTATCTTATTAATATTTAAATTTAAATCCTCTAGTTCTTCTTTTATACCATCAAATTGTTTTGGTCCTGTTGCCCAAATCATTTGATAATCTTTATTTCTCTTATTTTTTATTATATCTATTATTGTTTCATTAATTCTTTTTGCCCCTTGACTTCCACCAAACACTAATACTGTTGGTCTATTTATATCTAAATCAACACCATATATTATTCTACTTCTTTCCTCTTCATTGTAATTTTGTTTCTTTATCTTTACTGGCGTTCCAGTAAAGACGACATTTTTACAATTTTTTATTCTAGGAATTGCATCCTCAAAAGAAACAAGTATTGTATCAGTTTTACTAGATAACATTTTTACTGCTTTTCCTGGGAAAGCATTTGATTCATGAAGTAGAGTTGGAATTTTTAGCTTATGAGCTGCAATAATAGTCGCTCCACAAATATACCCACCTGTTCCTATTACTATATCTGGCTTAAATTCTTTTATTATTTTTTTTGCTTCTCCAAAACCTTTCAAAGTCTTATACATTTTCTTTAAATTTTCTATTGATATTTCCTTACTTAGTCCATATGCATCTATCGTTTTTAATTTGTATCCTGCTCTCGGAACTAAATCATTTTCTAATCCTCTTGTTGTTCCAATAAATATAATTTCAGAATCATTTTGTTCTTTTTTTATTTTATTTGCTATTGCAAGTCCTGGATTAATATGTCCTGCTGTTCCTGCTGCTGCGATTATAACCTTCATTTATTTACCTCCATATTTTATGAAATAAGAGACACTTTTATTATATATATTTCCAAAGTGTCTCAAAATTTTTATTCTTTTGCTGATGCTCTTGATATATTTAATAAAATTCCCATCTGACACAGTAATATAAATAATGCCGTACCACCGGTAACTAAAGAATGGAAGTGGCATACCTGTTGCTGGCATTGATGATGTTACAACTGCTATATTTATAACTACTTGAATTGCAATTAGTGCTGTTATACCTATTGCAAGTAAACTTCCAAACATATCTGGAGCTTTCATTGCAATCAATATTCCTCTCCATATTAGTATTGCAAAAAGTATTATTACTACTGCACATCCAACAAAACCTAATTCTTCTCCTAAAATTGAAAATATAAAATCATTATGAGGTTCTGGTATATATAAATATTTTTGTTTACTCTCACCTAGTCCTGCACCAAATAATCCTCCTGAGCCAATTGCATATAAACTTTGAATAACTTGCCAACCTGTATCTGATGCATCTTTCCAAGGATCTAAAAATGTTGTTACCCTTTGCAGACGATATGGTGATGTTACTATTAATGCTATTGCTGCTGGTATTCCTATAACTCCTCCTGTCACTAAGAAATGCCAGAATTTACAACCGGCCATAATCATCATAATTGAACAAATTCCTATTATTACAATTGAAGCACTAAAATGTGGTTCTAATAAAAGTAAAAGTATAATTGGTGCTAGAAAAATCAAATGTTTTATAAATCCCTTACCATACTTTGGAAGCTCATCTCTATTTTTCACTAATATTCCTGCATAAAATATAATCATTAATAGTTTTACTGCTTCAGATGGTTGAAATGATAATGTCTCTGTTATAGATATCCACCTTGTAGCACCATTTATTTCATCACCAGCTACAAGTACTAATGCTAATAAAACAAAAGATATTACCCATGCATATTTGTAAAACTTCTGATAAAATCTATAATCTACCTTTGATATAAATAGCATTGCAATTATTCCAAGTACTGCAAAAATGAGTTGTTTAGTAAAATATGAATAACTATTTCCATCTTCTGCTAATGCTGATGGTGAACTTGCAGAAAGCACCATAATTAGTCCTATTGATAATAACAAAAGAACAGTTATTACCAAAGTAAAATCTATTGGATTATTTACAAAGCTTGAAAAAGTTTTGTTCTTCTTTTTTGCCATATAAATTTCTTCCTTCCTTAACTTTTGTTTCTATTTTAATTCTATATAATCATTAGTCCAATTATGCATAGTATTAAAGTTACTAAGCTAAATACTATAACTATCTTGTTTTCCTTCCATCCTGATAATTCAAAATGATGATGTATCGGTGTCATTTTGAATACTCTATTTCCTGTCTTTTTAAAGTATGCAACTTGAATAATTACTGATAATGTTTCTATTACTGGTACTAGTGCAATCACTACTAATAATAATGGCATCTTTAAATATAAAGCCATAGCTGAAACAACTCCTCCTAAAAGAAGTGAACCAGTATCACCCATAAATACTTTTGCAGGATGTAAATTAAACATTAAAAATCCCAATATGCTACCAATTACTACACTTCCGAAAACTGATATTTCAGGATGACCAAATAATATTCCAATTACAGTAAGACATGTAATTATTATTGCACTTACACTAGATGCTAAACCATCTATTCCATCTGTTAAATTAACAGCATTTGTTGCTCCTAGTATTACAATAATCCCAAATGGAATATACAAATAAATTGGCATTGTTATATATTCTTTTAAAAATGGAATATATGTATCTGTTCCAATATGTAATCCATATACTAAATAAATAACATAAGCTACTGATATTATTAATAATCCTAACATTTTATAACTAGGCTTTAATCCTTTTGTATTTTTCAATACTAACTTTTTAAAATCATCTATAAAACCAATTAATCCAAATCCTATTGTCAGTAACAATATTGGAAGTAAATTATGTGCTAAATCTCCTTGATTATTTACTACTAAATATATATATGCTCCTGTTACTACAAGTATCATTGAAATAATCATCATTATTCCACCCATTGTAGGTGTTCCTTGTTTTTTTAAATGAGACTTTGGTCCATCTTCTCTTTCTATTTGTCCTACTTTAAATTTTCTAAGTATAGGAATAATAATCATTCCTAATATAACTGTTACAAAAAACGATATTATTAATAGTGATGTTTCTATTTTCATTATTCTAACCTTTCCAAAGACAAAATATAATTATCTATCTTTTATTTTATTTCATTTGTTATTTCTTTTACTATTTTTCTTTCATTAAATGGTATTTTTTCTCCATTTATTTCTTGATATAATTCATGTCCCTTTCCAGCAATAACAACAATATCAATTTTGTTTGCCATTTTTATTGCCTCTCTTATTGCCTCTTTTCTATCTAAGACAACTGAGTATTTTCCTTTTGTCTTCTTTATTCCTTTTTCTATTTGACTTGCAATATCTTCTGGTTTTTCACCTCTTGCGTTATCTGTTGTTATAAATGTATAATCAGAGGCTCTTCCTGCTATTTCTCCCATTATAGGCCTTTTTGCTTTATCTCTGTTTCCTCCACAACCAAACACACAAATTACTTTTCCCCTCGTATAAATTTTGACTGTTTTTAGAATACTTTCCAAACTTTCTGGAGTATGAGCATAATCTATCATAATTGGTATTTCCAATTTATTATCTATCATTTCCGATCTTCCTGGTACTCTTACTTCTAGTAAAGCATCTTTTATAATTTCTGGAGATATATCAAACTTTTTAGCTACACAAATAGACGCAAGAGAATTATACACACTAAATCTTCCTGGTATTCCAACTTTTACTCTTTCATTTCTATCTGTTAGCTTAACTTTAAAGTCTGCATAGGTATTTGTCACTGTAACATCTCTTGCCATTACGTTAGCAAAATTATCTATACCAAATGTTGTAATATCCTTATCTGGAAATATTCTTGGTATTTTAGCTCCTTGAACATCATCACTATTTACTATTCCAACTTTACACATTTGGAATAATTTTAATTTTGATTGCAAATAATCTTCCATTGTAGGATGTTCGATTTTACTTATATGATCCTCTGAAAAATTAGTAAATACTGCAATATCAAAATCACATCCATCTACTCTGTGAAGTTTTAAGCTTTGAGAAGATACTTCCATTACAACAACTTCAACTTTTTCTTCTACCATTTGACTAAAAATTTCTTGTAATTCTAAACTTTCTGGAGTCGTCCTATCATTTTCTTTTATTTTTCTTCCATTTATACAAGTTTCCAATGTTCCAATTAGTCCGAACTTTCTTTCCTGCTCTTTCTAAAATTTCTTTTATCATATATGAAGTCGTTGTTTTTCCTTTTGTTCCCGTTATTCCAATTAATTTAAATTTTTTAGATGGATTATTATAAAAATTACAAGAAATTATAGCTAAAGCTTTTCTTGTATCTTTTGCCATAACGACAATAGTATCTGTCATTACTTTAAAAGATTTTAAATCACATCCTTCTTCTATTAAAATCGCTGTTGCTCCTTTTTGTATAGCTTCATTTATAAACTCATGTCCATCATATTCAAATCCTTTTATGGCGATAAACAAATCACCATTTTTTACTTTATTAGAATTACAAGCAATTCCTTTTATATCAACATCTAAGTTTCCTTTTGCTTTTAATCCTTCTAAGCCAATTAATAAATCTTTTAACTTCATTATATTAAATCCTTTCGATTATTAATAATTATAATCAAAAATCTTGATTATGATTTTGCTATATTATATAACTTTTATGCTTTTTTGTATAGACCCTTTTTATCTTTAATAACATCTATTACTGATGCTACTAAAGTGTTATTATTCTTATAGTTTTTTAGATTCTTTTATATTAATTCCTACAAATATTAATCCTATAATATCTGAGGTAATATAAAAGGTGTCAACAATCCCCTCACTGCTATTAAACCAATTTCCATTATTTCTTCCTTCCATACTATATCACACTTTTCCTAAAAAATCCATCTTATTTCAGATATATTTTACTTCCCTTATTTACTATAATTCCTGCTTTAGGTGTTTGCTCTTCTACATAAGTGTTTCCTTTATCAACTTCTTCTCCGTCTTTTTCGTAAACAACATCTAATCCATTTTCTTTTAATATATTTTCTGCTTCTTCCAAACTTTTTCCTAAAACATCTGGAGTATTAACTTCCTCTACTTTCTCTACTTCTTCTGTTTGATTTACTTCTAAATATGGTAATATTTCACTAAAAATTTCACCACCGACAGGTGCAGCGACTCCACCTCCTTGATGTCCTCCTTCTCCCGTTGGATTATAAAGTGTAACTAAAACAACTACCTGTGGATTCTCTATTGGAGCCACTCCTAAAAATGAAGTAACATATTTATTAGTATTTACACCATCTTCTGATGTTCCGGTTTTTCCTCCTATTCTATATCCTGCGACTTTTGCATTTTTTCCAGTTCCTTCTGATACAACTGATTCCATCATACTAAGCACTTTTTCCGAGGTTTCTTTTGAAATTACTGTCTTATTTTTTTCTACAGGAATATCTGTTATTTCATTTGTTTTGCTGTTTATTATTTGTTTTACAACTCTTGGCTTTATACTTGTTCCTCCGTTTGCAATTGCTGATACTGCTGTTACTAGTTGAATTGGTGTTATTTCAAATCTTTGTCCAAAACTAATTGTTGCAAGTTCTACTGGTCCAACTTTGTCCTTTTTCAAAAATATACTTCCAGCCTCTCCTGGTAAATCAATTCCTGTTATTTCTAGCAATTTAAATTTCTCTAAATAACTATAATATGTTTCTACTCCTAATTTTTGGCCAAGTCCTATAAAAACTGGATTGCAAGAATTCATCAAAGCCTTTCTTAAACTTTCACTTCCATGTGGTCTATAATATCTCCAACATTTTATTCTAACACCTGCTACTTCAATTCCTCCAGTACAGCAAAATTCTCCTTTATTATCTGTGTCAGTTATTCCTTCTTCTAGAGCTGCTGAAGCTGTAATTAATTTAAAAACTGAACCTGGTTCATATGTATCTGCAATAGCTTTATTTCTCCATACTGCTTGAAGTGCAGTCGTTTTATCTTGTACTGTCATATTGTTCCAATTTTGTTTCAAATCATCTGTATATGGTTCAAATGGTTCGTTTAAATTGTATGAAGGGTATGTTGCCATAGCTAGTATATCTCCGTTTTGTGGGTTCATTACTATTACATTTCCTCCGTCTGTACATTTATTATCAATGCATGCTTCTTCTAGATATTTTTCAACTATTGACTGAATATTTAAATCTATTGTTAATATTAAATCATTTCCATCTACTGCTGGAACATAATTTTCTCCTTCATTACCTATTTCTCTACCTCTCGCATCTGTATGACGTTCTATACTACCTTTTTCTCCTTTTAGTTCGTCCTCATATTTGGCTTCTATTCCATCTAACCCTTGATTATCACTTCCACAAAATCCTATTATTTGTGACGCTAGACAAGAATTTGGATAATATCTTTTAGTATCTTCGTCAATATTTATACCTGTTAATATATTATTTTCTTCCATCCATTTCCTTAGCTCATCCGTTTTTTCTTTTTCTACTTGTTTTACTATTGTTTCTATCGAACTTCTCTTAGTTACCTTTTTTAGTACTGTTTCATAATCTAATTTAAATATTTCTGACAACTTTTTTGCAACTTTTTCTTTATTATCTTTTGCAATATTTCCAGGATTTACTGTAACAGTTTCAACAGTGCTACTAATTGCTAACACATTCTTACCTGTAGTATCATAAATAGTTCCTCTTTTAGGATTTATAGTTCTATCTAGCGTCTGTTGAATATATGCTAATTCTTTTAGGTCTTTTCCTTGTACAAATTGTATAAATCCTATTCTTCCGAATCAGACAAACTAAAATTGTAAAACAAATAAATAACATATTTCTCATTTTCCTTTTGTTAGACAATTTTATTTCAATCATAAAAAAACCTCCTAATTAATTCTATTAGGAAGTTTTTCATTTATTCTTTTATTAATTTTTATCTATTTAATATTTTATCTATAAACTTTTGAAACCAGTTTTCATTTTCCTCTATTATTACTTCTTCAGAAGCTGATTCTACGTAGTCTTTTTTTGGTAAACTTACATATATAGTTTGTTTATTAGTTAATTTTTGCATACCCAATTTTTCTTTTGCAATCTTTTCTATATTTGTTAAATTTAAACCATTTTCTATACTTACTTTTGTTTGTTCATTTTCCTTTTGCAAAGAAGCTAACTCTTGTTTTAGATTTTGCACCTCTGTAAACTCCTCATTTATCTGTGAGTTTCGGTAACTTATAGTAAGTAACACTCCAAAAATAGCAATAACAAATAAAGTTATTTTTCTTTGCTTTTTTCTTTGCTCTTTTGAAATTTCTACTTTTTGTCTTGGTACATCTTCTACTACTTTTAATTTTTTCTTTCGTCTTGTTTGTTTGTAATCTGGCTCTAACTTTCTTGGATTTGTAGTATATTGGTATCCATTTCTTGACATAAGTTACCTCACCTCCTTTTCTTTAGCTTCTATCTTCTTTCAAAAATTCTAAGCTTAGCACTTTTGCTTCTTGAATTTCTTGTTCTTTCTTCATCTGTTGCTACAATTGGTTTTTTTGTAATTATTTCTCCAAAAGATTTAGCACCACATACACAATATGGCAAATCTTTTGGACATGTACATTTTCCTTTAGCATCAATATAAGCATTTTTAACTGCTCTATCTTCAATAGAATGAAATGTTATTATACAAAGTCTTCCACCTAGATTTAGACATTCTATACAATTTCTAACAGTATCATATAATGGTTTTATTTCATTATTTACTTCTATTCTAATTGCCTGAAATGTTCTTTTTGCTGGGTGACCATCATTTTGAAATTTTCTTGGTATAGACTTTTCTATTATTTCTACTAATTCTTTTGTTGTCTTAATTTCTTTTTGCTTTCTGTATTCACAAATATTTCTAGCAATTCTTTTAGAAAATCTCTCTTCCCCATATTGATATATTATATTTGCTAAATCTTCTTCTTTATAATTATTTACAACTTCTCTTGCAGTAAGTTTTTGTGATTTATCCATTCTCATATCTAATTCATTTTCACCTAGATAACTAAATCCTCTGTTCCTCTCGTCTAACTGATATGAAGAAACTCCTAAATCTAATAATATTCCATCTACTTTATCTATTTTTAAATGTTCTAATATATTTTTTATATTATCATGATTATCATGAACATATATTACATTAGAAAAATCTTTTAGATTTTCCTTTGCTGCATCTAAGGCTTCTTGATCTCTATCTATTCCTATTAACTTTCCGTCTTTAGATAATTTTTTTAAGATTTCTTTACTATGTCCTGCACCTCCAAGAGTTCCATCTACATATATCCCATCTTTCTTTATGTTTAAACCTTTGATGCATTCTTTTAACATAACTGGTTCATGTTTAAATTCCAATTTCACACCTCTGAACTTTTATAATGCAAATTTCAGCTGGCAATTATAAAACTACCAGCTGTTTTTCTTTATATGTACTTTCTTTTGGTTTTTCTTACGTATAAAATGTTAAATTTGATTTCTTTTGTACATTTGTCTTTTGTACAACTTCATCTTTTGCATATTTTTTCTTCTGTAATATTTTCTTTTGTTTTTTATCTTTTGTATTTTACATTTCTTCTGCGAATTTTTCTTTTGTAACTTAAAATTTTTATCTTTTGTATTTTTATCTTTCGTATTTATATAAACTTTTTTATAAAAAGTTATATACCAAGCATTGTCATATTTTCTGCAATTTCATCTGCTGAAATATTTTCGTCACATTTATCCCATGTAGATTTATCCCAAATTTCAAGTCTAGTTCCAACTCCAATAATTACTGTTTCCTTTTCTAAGTTGGCCGCTACTCTTAAGTTATTAGGAATTAAAAATCTTCCTTGCTTATCTATTTCACATTCTGTTGCTCCTGACAAGAAAAATCTTACAAAGTTTCTCGCATTTCTATCTGATAGAGGTAATGATTTTAATTTAGTTTCGAAATTTAACCACTCATTTTGTGAAAACGCAAATAGACATCCATCTAGTCCTTTTGTTACGATGAACTTGTCTCCCATATCTTGTCTTAATTTTGCTGGCATTATTAATCTGCCCTTTGTATCTAGAGAATGCTCGTATTCACCAATTAGCAATTAAATTTCACCCCTTTCCACTTTGTTACCACTTTGTACCACTTCTCTCCACTTCTCCTAAATTTTAATATAACTTTTTATAATTTGCAATACTTTTTTAAAATTTTTTTGTATTTTTTTAATTATCTTTTTTTCTATTTTATTTTATTAATAAAAATACAATATAAAAAAGAAGGTCTAAAACCTTCTTTCTACTGTGCTCCACCAGCTATTGTTTGTTTTAATGTTACTCTTATAATTGTTCCTTCTTGTACCTGTTCATCTGCCATATAATCTTGTGTAATTACATTTCCTTTTCCTTCTATATTAATATTTAAATTTTTCTCTCTTAAAGCTGTCGTCGCCTGTGATGCATTCATCCCTTTTAAATCTGGTACTACTACTGATGACGAAACTTCACTGCCCTCTCCATATAGAACTACAATTGAATTTTTAGTTAAACTTGCTCCTGGTTTTGGAGTCTGATCTGAAACTAAAATGCTATTTTCATCTCCCTCAACATGTTTTATAACTTTAAGTCCTATATTTTCCAATATCTTTTGTGCTTCTGCAACAGTCTTATTTCTTATATCTGGTACTGTTATTAAATTACTTGTATCTTCTGTTTCAGTATCTGTTGATGGTATTCCTAAATATGGTAATATTTCTGTTAACATTTGTGATACTACTGGTGCTACTAATGTTCCACCTTGATGATTATCTTTTGGTGGATCATATAAAGTTACTAATATTACAACTTGTGTATCTTCAATAGGCGAAATAGCAACAAAAGAAGCCACATATCCATCTTCTGTATTTGTATAAATAGGTTCTGATGTTCCTGATTTTCCTCCTATTGAATATCCTGTCACTGCTGCATGTCTACCAGTCCCTTCGGTTACAACTGACTCCATCATTGATTTTACTTTATCTGCTGTTTGTTTTGAAATTACTTGTCTTACTTCTGTAACTGGCATTTCTGTTATTGCTCCTGTCTCAGTATTCGTTACTTGTTTTACTATTCTTGGTTGCAATAATACTCCATCATTTGCTATACATGAAACTGCTGTTATCATCTGAAGTGGTGTAATATTTAATCTTTGTCCAAATGACATAGTTGCAAGTTCTACTGGTCCTACATCCTCAAGTTTATGGAATATACTACTTTGCTCTCCATATAGTCCTGAATTTGTTGAATCAAATAAACCAAATGCATCATAATATTTATATAATGTTGATGCTCCTATTCTTGCACCTAATTGCATAAATGATGGATTACAAGATTTTTCTAGTGCCTGTCTTAAAGTTAATGGTCCGTGTGCACTAGTCCAGCATGATATTCTAAGCGGTTCACTTCTTGAAGCATCTTCAAATTCCTCATACCCTTTACAAACAAAATCTCCTTCTTTATCTGTAGTCGTTATGTTTTCTTCTAATGCTACTGAAGAGGTAATAAGCTTAAATACAGAACCTGGCTCATATGTTTCTGACACAGATCTATTGGCCCACATCTTATATAATGCTTCACTTTTTTCTTCTGCTTCCAACGAATCATAACTTTCAGCTAACACTTCATTTGGAGTATATGGTTCATTTAAATTATAGTCTGGATAACATGCCATAGCTAATATATCTCCATTTTGTGGATTCATTACTATTGCATTTCCACCTTTTTTACAATCATTTTCTTCTACTGCTTGTTTTAAATATTTTTCAACTATTGTTTGAATTTTAAAATCTATTGTAAGCGTTATATCACTACCATTTTCTGCTGATATATATGTTTCCTCTGAATCCGGAATTTCTTGTTGATTACTACCTTTAGAACTTACTATTTTTCCTGGGGTTCCCTTTAATACTGAGTCCCATTTAGATTCAATTCCACTTAATCCCTGATTATCTGTTCCACAAAATCCTATTACATTTGATGCTACATTATCACATGGATAATATCTTTTTGTATCTTCGTCAATATTTATTCCAATAGATATCTCATTATCCTCCATCCATTTTTTCAATTCGTCAACTTTATCTTGTTCAACTTTTTTTGCAATAGTTTCAACTTGTGAACTACTATTTACTTTTTTTAATATTTCATTATAATCTAGTTCAAAAATATCAGATAATCCTTTTGCAACTTTTTCTTTCAGTTCTTTTGTTTCTTCCTCATTATCTTCTTTTTTTATTTTTTCTGGATTTATTGTTATAGTATCAACTTGAGCACTTATTGCTAATGCTTTTCCAGTTGAATCATATATATTTCCTCGTTTTGGACTTATTATTTGATTAATTGCTTGTTGATTGTATGCAGCTTCTTTTAAAAAACTTCCCTCAACAAATTGCAAAAATCCAATTCTACCTATTAAAAGTATAAATATTAATAATATAACAACTAATGATATTTTTAATTTGTTTGTTTGAATCAAATTTTTTGAATCAAATGACGTCTTAATTTTTATAACATTATCATTTTGACTATTAAGCTTTTTAATATTTTTAGTTTTATTTTTCAGATTATTTTTATCTTTCTTACTTTTCATAGACATGCCTCTTTTGTTAAAATTTTATACAATTATTTTAAGTAAAAATCTTTAAAAAGTCAAGAAAATTCACACAATAATCACCTTTTCTCATTTGTTTTTTAAATCTAAAAAGCCAGAAGACCATTGGAATTAAATCCAATGGTCTTCTAGCTAATTTTCAGAAATTGGGTTTATGCTTCTTGGTAAGTGTTAATAAACACCAAACCATTCACCACCCATTTGTCTGAAGGATCAGGCTTTCCATCCTTATTGGCACTTACGACAAAATCGCCCTTGCCATGAGGAATACCATCACGATTCGCTGTAAGGATTTCTCCCCAACTGGTAACAATTCGAACCTTTTCTACGGTCTGCTCAGCAAAGATAGTCTCTGCTTCATCACTAACAATAGTTGCAATATCAAACACTCCATCTGGAATATTCTCCGATGTAATCGGAGTTCCATCGATGAATGTGTATGTACTTACAAGCTTCTTGATAGTAACAGGCCACTCTTCACCAACTGTTCCAATGAGCTTTATGCACTTGTCATCAGTCGTGACATAGTTACAGTCCTCCAGATAGTTATAGAGCTTAGTTCCACTTGTTACCTTTTCTGCCTTCATTGTGTAGTACATCTTCCGGTATGCTTTCATGATTTGATCCTTTCCGCCCTCTCGGACTTGACAATTTTACCAATTGCCCATTTTCTCTTAAGTTTTATTTGCAAAGAAGAATCTCTTGCATACTATTATTATACCATATTTTATGTAAAATCTCAATTTGCATAACTCTTGAAAAACTCCTATATTTGTTGTAAAATATAATAAATTTTAATTAAAGAGGTATAAAATGAGTAATATTTTGGAAGATACTAAATTTATTATGAAAAAATATCATATAAAAGCAAATAAATCTTTAGGTCAAAATTTTTTAATTGACGATAAAATAGTAGAACAGATAATTACTAAGAGTTGTGTAAACGAACATGATTTAGTAATAGAAATAGGTCCAGGTCTTGGAACTCTTACTAAATTTTTATTAGAAAAAGCAAAAAAAGTTATATGCATTGAATTGGACAAGAAGATGATTAAAATTTTAGAAGATAGATTTACATTATACAACAATTTTGAACTTCTTCACAACGACATTTTAAAAGTCGATTTAAATTCCATCATAAAAAAAGAAAAGGAAAATTCTGATATCACAGGAGTAAAAATAGTTGCGAATTTACCATATTATATAACAACCCCTATTATTATGAAATTACTTGAAGAACAATTAGACTTGGAATCAATAACTGTTATGGTTCAAAAAGAAGTTGCTGATAGGCTAATTTCAACACCTGGTAGTAAAGATACTGGTGCAATTACTTATTCTGTATATTATTATGCAACCTCAGAAGCTATTTTAGAAGTTCCAAAGGACTCTTTTATTCCAGAACCTGAAGTTACTTCTAAAGTTATAAGATTGCAAATTCGTAAAGTACCTCCAGTAGAAGTAAAAAGCAAGAAGGTTATGTTTAAAATTATAAAATCTGCATTTATGCAAAGAAGAAAAACTTTGCTAAATGCTCTTTCAAATACTAAAGTTTTTTTAAATAAGGAAGAAGGTTTAGCAATACTTAAAAAATTAAATCTTCCAGACGATATAAGAGCTGAAAAATTAACTCTTCAAGATTTTGCAAATATTACAAATGAATTTATTAAATAATAAAAATTATTCTTATAAAAGTATTTAAAAAAATACAATTTCATGTTATAATATAAAAGAAATATAAAATAGGGAGAAATATATGAATCAGATATTAGTAACTAAGAAACTGTATATTACACCTGAGTTAAAAAGAAAAAAGAAACTTTATAAGTTTTATTTCTTTTTATCTGTTTTTTTGGTATTCACTTTAATTTCTTTTTATATTTATGCAGAAGTAGATAGAAGCAAAAGTGAAGAAACATCTCAAGCAATTCTTGATGAGTTTAATCAAGAATTAGATAATACAACAGCAGATAGTGATGTTCTAATTGCAATTTTAAATGATACTTCTGAGGATGAAGGTTCTTCATCAATACCAGAAAATTCAGAAAATCAACCTCAAAGAACAGTAAGTAGTAAAAAAGTTCAATCAACAAATGATGGATTTAACTATTCAACAATAGCAACTATTAGCATCCCTAAAATAAATGTTAATTATCCAATATTAGATGGAAGAACTGATTCTACAGAAGAAACTGAAGCATTATTAAAAATATCTCCTACAAAATTTTGGGGACCTAATCCAAATGAAGTTGGTAACTTCTGTATAGTTGGTCATAACTATAGAGATACAAGATTTTTTAGCCAGGTACCTACTTTAGAAAATGGTGATTACATAGAAATAACTGATGAATCAGGAAAAACTGTTAAATATTCTGTATATGATAAATACGAAGTAGCTCCTGATGATGTAAGTTGTACTTCACAACTTACAAATGGAAAAAGAGAAATTACATTAATTACTTGTACAAACGATAGCAAATTAAGAGTTATAGTAAAAGCAAGATCTGTTTAATAGGACTAAAAACTAGTCCTATTATTTTTTCATAATTAAGAGCTATCTTATGGAAAATAATATTTTTTAATATTGCTAAAATTTATAAAAACTACAGGCCATTTTATCCTAAAGAATATGTTAATTATCTTATAGATAATTGTAATCTAATTATTAGATAAAAATTTAAAAGTCATAGGTGTTGAACCAAATAACCAGATGAGAATAATATTAATAGAAAAATTAAAAAGCTATAAGAATTTTATAGAAATTAGTGAAAATGATACAAATACAAATTTATAAAACAATAGATTTATGAATGTAAAATGGCTCTATAACCATAAAAAATAATACATATGCATATCTGGGTTCACTATAAAAATAGTAACATAAATATAATCTTCTCATAATATAATAAAAAGTAGATATGGGAGGATTATTTTTATGGCAAAAATATTAGTCTTTAATAATGATACAGATAGAATGGAAACTTATTACAGAGGTGAGTCTGAACCAATGCCATATAATACAAATAACACATTAAAAGTAAGAGAATTTAGGGGCTCTAGTAAAAGCAACATATTATGGACAACAAAAAGATGTATGCAAAGTTGGAATAGCCAAAGATATATTTTTGGAGGCCCTATACCTGTAGGATTTGCTTTTAAAAGACCTTACGAAGGTGGACATGGAAATCAAAGCCAACACTATGCTGGAGTTGCTTTTGATGTTGGTCAAACGCTATCGACTGCAACTAGGAGACAATTATGGAACTCAGCAAATAATTCTGGTGTATGGTACTATGTTGAACCAATTACACTAACTCCAACTTGGGTTCATTTTGATAAAAGATTTGGAAAACCTGCTTGCTCTTCTGGCGGTTATCCCACTCTTAGAAGAGGAAGTCTAAGTAATTATGTTTTAATTGCTCAAGATGATTTAAACACCTTAGGTTATCGAACAAATGGATTGGATGGGATTTTTGGCTCAGCTACTCAAAATGCTGTAATAAACTATCAACGTTCTAAAGGACTTACTTCAGATGGTATAATTGGATGTAATACTTGGAGAGCCCTACAAGAAGATGTTGTAGGAACTGGAAAAACAAGTACAACAATCAATTAAACTAAAATAAAACTGGTAAAATCCAGTTTTATTTTAATATGTTTACAACTTCTTCAATTAAATCTTGTGGAGTTGAAGCTCCAGCCATAACTCCTATTTTTTCGTATTTATTTATAATATTTAAATCCAAATCATTTACTGTTTCTATACATACACAATTTTTGCAATTAGTCTTTCCTATTTCAAATAACTTTTTTGTATTAGAGCTATTTGCTCCACCAATAATTATCATATATTGAACCTTTTTTGCAATCTCTTCTGTTTCTTTTTGTCTTAATTCTGTTGCATGACAAATTGTATTTTTAATTATTAATTTAACATTTTCTGGAATATATTCTTTTATTAGTTTTTCTATTTTTTTGAATCTCTCAACACTATATGTTGTCTGTAAAATTACTAATAATTTTTCAATTTTACTTTTTTTTAATAAGTTCATTGCATCTGCTACGTCTTCTTCTGTTTCTATAACAGACACATTATCTCCACAAAAACTCAAAGTACCTATGTTTTCTGGGTGATTTTTATTCCCACAAAGGAATATATAATATCCTTTTTTAGCATGTTCTTCTGCTATTTTATGAATTTTCAATACATTTGGGCATGTAAAATCTTTAAGATTTATTTTTAATTTCTTTGCTAATCTATATATTTCCTTTTTTATACCATGTGCTCTAACTATTGTCTCACCTTTTGATTCATTAATATTTTCTATAAATACTAATCCTTTTTCTTCTAAATCTTTTATTACTTGTTTATTATGAACAATTTCTCCTAAACAATATATTGTATTTCCTTTTGCTTTTTTTAATTCATGTTTTGCTCCATCAACTGCTCTTTTTACACCGTAGCAAAATCCTGCACTTTTACCTAATATTACTTCCATATCAATCCCTCTAGTAATTTTTTTAATTATTTACCATATTTAATATTTCTTCTTTTAGTACATCAACAATATTTTCCTGTTTTACTTTCTTAATAATTTCACCTTTTTTAAAAAGTAAACCTTCCTTAATCCCTCCTGCAATTCCAATATCCGCTTCTCTTGCTTCACCTGGACCATTTACACTGCATCCCATAACTGCAACTGTAATATCTTTTTCTACTCCTTGCAAAAATTTTTCTACTTCTTTTGCTATAGGTATTAAATCAATCTGTGTTCTACCACATGTAGGACATGCAACTAAAGTTGGTGACTTTTTATATAAATTACAATCTTTTAAAATTTCTTTTGCAACCTTAATTTCTTTTACAGGATCATCTGATAAAGATACCCTAATTGTATCTCCTATTCCATTTCTTAACATATATCCAAGTCCTATACTTGATTTAACAGTTCCACTAAATTCTGTTCCACTTTCTGTTATTCCTAAATGTAATGGGCAATCAAATTCTTTTGATGCTTCTTCATACGCTTCAATACACAAATCCAAATTACTTGCTTTTAGTGATAAAATATAATCGTGAAAATCTAATTCTTCTAAAATATCAATATGATTTTTTGCACTTTCGACCATTGCTTTGGCTGTAGGTTTACCATATGTTTCTAATAAATCTTTTTCAAGAGATCCTCCATTTACACCTATTCTTATTGGAATATTTCTTTCCTTACATTTATCTACTACTGCCTTTACTTTATCTTTAGATCCGATATTCCCCGGATTAAGTCTTACTTTATCTACTCCTGAATTAATTGCCTCTAATGCTATTTTGTAATCATAATGTATATCTGCAACTATTGGAATATGTATCCTTTTTTTTATTTCTTTTATTGCTTTTGCATCTTCCATATCTAAACATGCAACTCTTATTATTTCACACCCTACTTTTTCTAATTCTAATATTTGTGCTACAGTTGATTCTACATCTTTTGTTTTTGTATTACACATTGATTGTATTACAACTTTATTTTGTCCTCCTATTTGGACATTTCCTACCATTACTTTTCTTGTTTTTGTTCTTTCCATTTTTATTTTTCCCTTTATTCTTTTTTTATTATTTAATCACATTTTTGAGTTTTTATCAAGAAAAAAGGACTTAATTGTTAAATAAATTCCAATTAAGTCCTTTAAAGGTTAATTCTTATTCTACTTAGAAGCTATATAATACCCTACACTTCTTTTAGTTATTAATATTTTAGGAGCTGACGTATCTTTTTCTATTTTTTCTCTTATCCTTCTTACTGTAACATCAACAGTTCTTATATCACCATAGTATTCGTAACCCCAAACTTTTTCAAGTAAAGTCTCTCTTGTTACTACTTGTTCTGGCTGAGAAGCTAAAAATTTTAATACTTCAAATTCTCTTAATGTTAAATCAACAACTTCTCCTCTTACTTTTACTTCAAATTTATCTAAATCTAATTCCAAATCGCCAACAACAATTTTGCTTTCCTTCTTTATTTCTTCTTTATTATTTAAAGCTTGATTATTTGAAACAGCATCTACTTTTCTTAAATTAGCTTTTACTCTTGCAACTAATTCTCTTACACTAAATGGTTTAGTAATATAATCATCAGCTCCAAGCTCTAGTCCTAATATTTTATCAATTTCACTATCTTTTGCTGTTAACATTATAATTGGAACACTTAATGAATTTTTTACTCTTTTACATACTGATAGCCCATCTAATTTAGGAAGCATAATATCTAACAAGATTAAATCTGGTCTTTTTTGTTGTGCAATATCAACAGCTGTAATACCATCACTTGCTTCTATGGTATTATAACCTTCTTTTTTCAAATTGTAAACCAATATATCTCTAATTGGTTGTTCATCATCAACAATTAGAATGGTTTTTGCATCTTCCATTAATTCTTCTTCCACAAAAATTCCGCCTTTCTAAATTTAGCTTTATTTTTATTATTATATTTATATCACAAAATATAAGTTTATACAAGTTTTTTTATAAAATTTATACTTATGAAATTACTCCTCCACCTAAAACAATTCCTTCTTTATCATAAAAAACTACTGACTGTCCTTTTGTAATAGCTCTTTGTGGTTCTGTAAACTCCACTTCAATTTCTTCATTTTTTCTTCTTACAACTGCCTTTGCTTCTTTTGACCTATAACGAATTTTAGCAAAACATTCAAATTCATCTTCTACTTTCACTTGAAAATTTAACTCTTTAGCAAGTAGTGTTTTTTGGTATAATTCTTCTTCTTTCCCTACTATTACTTCGTTTTTATTACAATCTAAATCTATTACATAAAGTGGATATAAATATGAAATCCCAATTCCTTTTCTCTGTCCTATTGTATAATTTATAAGACCTTTATGTTTTCCTAAAATTTCACCTGTTTTTAATACAATATTTCCTTCTTTTGGCTTTTCTTTTATATTCTCTAATAAAAATTTTTTATAATCATTATCTTTAATAAAACATATTTCTTGACTATCTTTCTTTTTTGCAACATCTAACTCTTTTTTTTCTGCTAAATTTCTTATTTTTTCTTTATTCTCATATTCTTGAAGTGGAAATATAATATGAGCTAATTCTTCTTTTGGAATATTATATAAAAAATAAGTTTGATCTTTTTTTTCTTCTTTAGATTTTCTTAAAACATATTGATTATACTTTTTCGAAAACTCTATTCTTGCATAATGTCCTGTTGCTATATAGTCACACCCTAATTTTCTTGCCTTCTCATAGAATAGTCCAAATTTCATCTTTTTATTACAGTCAACACATGGATTTGGAGTTCTCGCTTCTTTATATTCGTTTATGAATTTCTCTATAACACAACAATTAAATTCCTTTTTTAAATTTAAAGTATAATGAGGTATTCCTAAAGTTTCACATACTTTTCTAGCATCTTCTACTGCTTTTTTCTCTTCTTCATAAAGTATCATTGTACATCCAATTACATCATAACCTTTTTCTTTTAAAAGCATAGCTGATACTGAACTATCTACCCCTCCACTCATTCCTAATAATACTTTCATTTATTGCTCCTTCTTAATCACCTATTGGTGCATAGTGATCTGTAACTATTTCTCTATCACTTAAAAAATTTGTTATTTCCATATCTAATAAATTTTTATATTCACTATATTTTTCTTGATCAATATTTTCTCCATTTTTAAATGCCATTAATATTAAGTTTTGCTTTTCCGTATCTTCTACATTTCTTACTCTAAATAATTTTACTTCTGGAAATACTGCTTTATATGTTGAATATTCATATTTTATAAAATCCTCTTCTTTTCCTTCTAAGCTAGATATTATGTTTGTAATTACAATTCCATTATCATTTAAAGCATTTTTTACTTTTTGAAGAGCCTCATATGTAGTTAATTCAAAAGGTGCATTTAACCCTTTAAATGCATCTATTAAAATAGTATCATATTTATTTTCTGTATTATTTAAAAAACTTCTCCCATCTTGGGTGTATATTTTAAGTCTAGGATTTTCAACATCTAATCCAAATTCTGTTTCTGCAAGTTCTGTCATTTTTTCATCTATTTCTACTACATCTATTGTCTTTTCTTGATATTTATTTAAATAATATGTTGGATATGTATATGCTGCTCCTCCTATCATAAGAGTCGATTTTGCATCTTTATTATAATAATCAAATAAATTATAGTAATACAAATAAGTAGCTCCCATTTCATTTGTTTCTTGATTTATATATGATTCTATCCCTGTATCTACTTGCATGGTTTTATAGTTTATATCACCAACTGATAATTCTTTTATCCATATTCTACTATATTCTGAATCTACATCTTTTACTATATCTGGATTGTTCTTTTCAAATATAATCTTTCCATAATAATTTAATCCAAATAGTGAGATTAAACATACTATCATACATATGCAATATTTTATATTTTTTTTATCAAACATCATAAATGATAATATAAATAAAATTATTGTTATTATCAATATAAGAAACCTTACGCCTAAGTTTGGTATTAATAAAAATCCTGCAACAAATGTACCTACAATGCTTCCTATAGTCGACAAAGATGAAATTTTTCCTGATGTTTTTCCTATTTCATCGTGTTTTTTATCTTCTAATTTTACTGCAAACGGAGATACCATTGCTAAAATAAAACTCGGTATTCCAAATACTAATACAGAAGTTACTATTGCAACAAAAACTAGTTGATTTGATAATTCAGATAATGGCTTTACGAGTAATGTTTCTAATATAGGTATTAAACTTGTAAAAAATGCTCCACTTAATATAAATAATGACAATAAATTCATATCTGGCTTTTTATCTACAATTTTTCCACCTAACCAATATCCTATACTCATACTAGTTAACATTATTCCAATAATTGTTGTCCAAATTAAATTAGAACTTCCTACATAAGGTGATAATATTCTTGCTGCTACTAATTCTAATACCATTCCTAATGCTCCACATAAGAATACTGTGATTTTCATCTTATATTTTTTCATAAGTTTCTCCTTTTCTACTCTTTTTCTAAATCTAATTTTATATGAACATCTTTTAATTGTTTATCTGATACAACAGATGGGGCTTGCATAAGTAAATCTCTTGCTCTCTTATTTTTTGGAAATGCTATTACTTCTCTTATATTTTGTGAATTTGCAATTAGCATTACCATTCTGTCAAGTCCTGGTGCAGCTCCTGCATGTGGTGGTGCTCCATACTTAAATGCTTTATATAATGCTCCAAATCTATTTTTCACATCATCTTCTTTATATCCGTGCTATTTCAAACGCTTTTACCATGATTTCAGGATTATGGTTTCTAACAGCTCCTGAAGCCATCTCATATCCATTACATACTAAATCATATTGATATGCTAAAATATCTAATGGATTTTTTGTCTCTAAAGCTTCTAATCCACCTTGTGGCATTGAAAATGGATTGTGGTTAAAATCAATTGTTCCTTCATCTGATAACTCATACATTGGAAAATCCACTATAAAGCAGAATCTATATGTATCTTTTTCCAATAAATCCAATCTATTTCCAAGCTCGATTCTTACTAGTCCTGCTATTTTTTGTGCTTGTTTTAATTCATCTCCTATAAAGAATATAGCATCTCCATTTTTTAATCCATACTCTTTTTCTAATATTTCTTTCATTTCTTCTGTTATGAATTTAGATATTCCTCCTTGAAGACTTCCTTCTTCATCTAATTTTATCCAAGCTAAACCTTTTGCTCCTACCTCTTCTGTTTTTGCAAAATCAGTCATTTTATCAAAGAATTTTCTTCCTTGTTTTGCTCCACCTTGAACTATAATTGCTTTAACTGTTTTTCCAACAAATGCTTTAAAGTCTGATTTTTCAAATAATTTAGTTACATCTTGAATTATTAATGGATTTCTTAAATCTGGTTTGTCTATTCCGTATTTTTCCATAGCTTCTTTATATGGAATACGTATAAATGGACCAACATCTACTTTCCAATTTGTAAATTTCTTAAAAGTATATGGTACTACTTCTTCTATTACTTTAAATACATCTTCTTGATTTGCAAAACTCATTTCAAAGTCTAACTGATAAAATTCACCTGGTGCTCTATCTGCTCTTGGATCTTCATCTCTAAAACATGGTGCTATTTGATAATATTTATTAAATCCTGCAAGCATTAAGAGTTGTTTAAATTGTTGTGGTGCCTGTGGAAGTGCATAAAACTCTCCTGGATTTAATCTGCTTGGTACTAAATAGTCTCTTGCACCTTCTGGTGATGAGTTCGCTAAGATTGGTGTTTGAATTTCTGTAAATCCTAATTCATCCATTTTATCTCTTAATGTTTTCATTATTTTTGAACGAAGTAAGATGTTTTTATGTAACTTTTCATTTCTTAAATCTAAAAATCTATATTCTAATCTTAAATCTTCCCTTACTTCTTGAGTACTATTTATTTCAAATGGAAGTACACTTTTACATTTTCCGAGCATCTCTATTTTTTTAGCTACTACTTCTATTTCTCCTGTTGAAATCTTAGGATTTTTACTACTTCTTTCCACAACTTGTCCACAAATGTTAATACAACTTTCTGTGTTATATGATTTTATTTGTTCCTCTAATTTTTCATCATTTATAACAATTTGTGTTATTCCAAATTCATCTCTTAAATCAATAAAAATCATTCCACCTAAATTTCTTATTTTTTGAATCCAACCTGATAATTCTACTTTCTCATTTACGTTACTCAAATTTAATTCTCCACATGTTTTTGTTCTATACATTTTTTTCTCCTTCTTCTTCTCATTTTAACTCTTATATAATACCATAAATTTAGCTTAATATCAATGTTTTTAATAGCTATTTTTATATTTAAATTACTTTTATTTACATGTTATATTGTTTTTTGTTTATTTTAATGTTATTATATTATTAGATTTTAACAGGAGATAAAATTATGTATAAAGAAACTTTTGATTTTTATGATAGAACAAGTCTAAAATCTTACAATTTAGACCAAACAATGAGATACCAGCTTAATATGTTAGATAGATTAGATGTTTTTACAAGAAAACATTGTGAAAATGTTGGTGATTTAACATGTAGATTATGCGAACATCTTCATTGTACCAAAGGTTTTACAGAATATTGTACAATTTGTGGATATCTTCATGATATTGGAAAACAATTTATTCCATCAGAAATCTTACAAAAACCTGGTAAACTTACAGACGAAGAATATGAAATAATGAAAACTCATACAACTATTGGCTATAATATGTGTATGAAAGATTCAAAATTACAACCTTATGCAGTTGGACCATATTGTCACCATGAAGCATTAGATGGTTCCCGGATATCCAAGAGGATTAACTAAAAAAGATATACCTTATGAAGCTCAAATTATACGTGTTGCTGATGAATATGATGCAATTGTTAGTAAAAGACAATATAAATCTCATATTGGTATTTCAGATACCTTAAAAATCTTGATTGAAAATACAAAACCTGGTCAAGGAATAAATAAATCATCTGCACTTTCCATTGTTGCTAAAAATGCAAAAATGGGTAAGAATAATCCTGCTATTGTACGTATATTACTTAAAGTTGTTATTGAGGACATTGAATATGAAATATTTCTTACTCAAGGTTATGTTGGAGAATTAAAAGAAGAACTAAAAAGGTTAAAACAAGTTGAAAAATATAAAATTGCTATGGATAAAGCTAAAACAGAAAAAAATAAAAACTATTACTTAGAAGGAATGAAAGTATTATTAAAAAACGATGAAACTCCAGAAAATTTTCAATCTACTTATGAAGAATATCAGAAAGCATACGAAACTAGAAAAGCAATTATCGAAAATCTATACCATGAAATTAAAATAATAAAAAAACTAAAAGTATAATAGGGTGAAAATTTCACCCTATTTTTTTACTCATCTAGTCCAAAACTTACACCTAACGCATTATTTACTTTATCAATTATTTTTTCATCATCAATATGACCTATTCTCTCTTTTAGCCTACTTTTATCAATTGTTCTTATCTGTTCTGCTAATACTACAGAATTACTTTTTAATCCACAAGAACTTGAGTCAATTTCTATATGTGTTGGTAATTTTGTTTTACCTGTCTGAGACGTTATTGCTGCTGCAATGACTGTTGGACTATACTTGTTTCCTAGGTCGTTTTGAATAATTAATACAGGTCTAATTCCTCCTTGTTCTGAACCAACTACTGGACTTAAGTCAGCATAAAACATATCGCCTCTTCTTATTTGCATGTTCTTCACTCCTAATACTACAAGAATTGTCAAGTATGGTTAATTTAGAAGCTAAAAATAGTTTTAACTATTTATATTCACTTCTCTATATAATATGTAAACACTAGTTTTTTTGTTAGTATCATCTATTTCTAACTTTATTGGTTTTTCTGTTTTTTTATTTATGTACAATGATTTTTTTATTTTAAAATTAGTTTTACTTAAAGTTTCCATTATAATTTCTTCTTGCTTCTCTTTATATCTTGAATTGTTATATTGTTTATAATCACTAATAAAATTATTTAAATCCAAGTGATTTTCTGACAAATATTCATAATTTTCAAAGATAGATACTAAATTTAAATTGGTATTTTCTATTTTTAATTCATTATTTGTTTTTACTATTCTTACACCTCTTATATTACTTGGCTCTATTACTTCTTGGTAATTAGAATTTTCGCCATTATATTTTTGTTTTATTAAATATTTATTTTGATTTTTATTACTTTTAACAACCACTTCTATCACAGCTTCATATGATTTTATATTTAAAATATCATATACCATTTCTTGACTACTTTTATTATTTCCAATTTTCATTTTTTTAACCATGCAATAATAACAAAATAAAAAAAATATTAATATTAAAATTATAAAAAAACAAATTAATAAAATTTTTTTCTTTTCTATTACTTTCAAAAAAATTCCCCCTATAAAAAATAATGGATAGTTTTATCCATTACATTTTATTCTATAAGGTTTTAAAATATTCTTCTAAACTATTCATTAATTCTGTCTTAGTCTCAATTTTATTCATTTTATTTCTAAATTCGCTAGAATTTTTTAAGTTCTTCGTATACCAAGATATATGTTTTCTAAGCTCTTTTACTGCGACTTCTTCTCCTTTTTCTTCTATTGCTAATTCTATATGTTCTTTTATAACTTTCAATTTTTCTTCATTTGAGGGTGGTGATAATTTTTTTCCCGTTTCTAAATAATATTTTATATTTTTAAAAATCCATGGATTACCAAAGCTTCCTCTTCCAATCATTATTCCATCCACACCTGTAGTCTTAAACATTTCATATGCTGTTTTTTCATCTACAATGTCACCATTTCCTATAACTGGTATATTCACACTTCTCTTTACTTTCTTTATTATTTCCCAGTCAGCTTTTCCTGTATAATATTCGCTTCTTGTTCTTCCATGTACTGTTATTGCAGAAACTCCTACCTCTTCTGCAATTTTTGCAACTTCTACTGCTACTATATGATCTTTATCCCATCCTTTTCTTATTTTTACAGTTACAGGAACAGAAGATGCTTTTACTACTCTTTCTAATATACTTTTTACTTTGTCTAAATCTAATAATAGTCTACTTCCATCACCATTTTTTACAACTTTAGGAGCAGGACATCCCATATTTACATCTATTATATCTGCAAAATCACTCATATATTTTGTAGCATATTCCATACTTTCTTCATCGCTTCCAAATATCTGGAAACTTATTGGTCTTTTTTCTCCTATAGTATTAAATAGTCTTTTGGTTTTCTGATCATTATGAAACATTGCCCTAGAACTAGCCATCTCTGTACATACCATTCCTGGATTACCAATCTCTTTACAAATTACACGAAAAGGCAGGTTCGTAACACCTGCCATAGGAGCCAATATTAAATTATTTTCTAGTTCTACATTTCCTATCTTTAAAGGATGAATATACATATTTTTCTCCTTTTACCACATTTCCAACATTATATAAATTATTTTACAAATATTGTTTTTTGTCTTTTACTACTAATATTTAATAGTATTCCAACTAGTATAAAGTTTGTAATTAAAGAACTTCCTCCATAACTTATAAAAGGAAGTGGCACCCCTGTTATTGGAAGCAACCCCATAACCATTCCTATATTTTCTACAACATGAAATAAAAATATTCCGGTAATTCCAGTAGCAATTAGCGAACCAACTTCATCCTTTGCTGTTTTTGCTACATATATACTTTTAGTTATTAACAACACATATAATATAACAACCGCTGCAGCTATTATAAATCCCATTTCTTCACCTATGACTGCAAAAATAAAGTCTGTTGATTTTGGGTAAAGAAATCCTAATTGCGTTTGATTTCCTTTTAGTAATCCCATTCCTGTTAATCCACCAGCTCCAATTGCAAGTTTTGATTGTATGATATTATAACCTGCACCTCTTGGATCTGATTCTGGATTTAAGAATATATCTATTCTTGCTTTTGCATGTTCTGGTAACACAAAATTATATATTAATGGCACTGATACAACTACTAATACTATTGTTGCTATTATATATTTTTTATCTATACCTGCTGCAATTACCATTAGTGCTGCCGATACTATAAATGCCGCTGCTGTTCCGAAATCTGGTTGTTTTATTATTAATAATACTGGCACACCTAAAATCGCAAGTAATACTAATAATCTCGTTGGTCTGTTTATCTCTTGTTTTCCTCTTTCTTGTATTTTATTTATTGCTAATGCTAAAAATAAAATTACAAATATTTTTGCAAACTCTCCTGGTTGGAAAGAGAAAAAGCCTATATCAAACCAACTTGTTGCTCCATTTATTTCAGGTGTAAATAGTACTCCTATTAGCAAAATGATAAACAGTCCATACAATACTGGGGAAATTTTTATTATCGCTTCATAATCTATCAGTATTACACCTATTAATATTATTAAACTTACAGCAAACCATATACATTGTTTATTAAATTCATCATGCTCTGTTTCCTGCGTTGCGGAAAATAGTGCAACTAAACCAATAACACAAAGAATAATTGCAACTATTAATATTGTCCACTCTACATTTTTTAATTCTCTCTTCCTCATTAAACCACTCTTTTTCCTAATTATTTTCTGATTTAATTTTTTCTTTTGTTTCAACTACTACTTCTTCTTGCTCTTTTTTATCTTCTACATCATCTTTTTTAGCATTTACTTCTTCTATTATTATTTCTGCTTGTTCTACTTTTTGTTCTGCTTCTTCTTCTTTTTTCTCCTCGATTTTCTTTTCTACATTTTCTTCTATTTTATCTATATTTTCTTCTTTCTTTTCTGTTTTTACATTTGATTTTCTTGCTTCATTTTTAATGTTCAAAATCGGAATATTGGCATATAAAGCTGGTGCACCATTTGTGCCATCACTATTTTCCTTATTAGTTAGCCTTACATCTATTGCACTTTCATCTACATCTATATATTTTTTTATAACTTCTATAATCTCTTGTTTCATTAATTCTAAGAAATCTGCTGAAACATTTGCTCTATCTTGCATTAAAACTAAGTGAAGCCTTTCTTTTGCTGTATCTCTTGAATTATTATCACTTTTACTTTCTTTCTTTTTCCAGTTTTTAAAAAATTTTGTTATGTTTTCAAACATACTTCCTACTTACCCCCAACGTTTATTGTTTTTTGAATAATCCTTTTAGTTTCGTAAAAAATCCTTTTTCTCTTCCTGGAATAGTTACTTCTATTTTCTCTCCTAATACTCTTTTTGCAATTTCAATATATGCTTTTCCTGATGGTGCTTTTTTATTTTGTATAACTGGCTCTCCTTTATTTGTTTGTGTAATAATATATTCGTCATCTGGAACTACACCAATTAAATCTATTGATAAAAGATCAACAATATCATCAACATCCATCATTTCACCTTTTCTTACCATATTAGGTCTTATCCTGTTTATTACCAATTGTGGATTTTTTATTTCTGATGATTCTAAAAGTCCTATTATTCTATCAGCATCTCTTATTGCTGATATTTCTGCTGTTGTCACAACAATTGCACGGTCTGCTCCCGCAATAGCATTTTTAAATCCTTGTTCGATTCCAGCTGGGCAATCGATTAATATATAGTCAAACTCTTCTTTTAGTTTACTTACTAAATCTCTCATTTGTTCCTCATTTACTGCACTTTTATCTCTTGTTTGGGCTGCTGGTAGTAGGTATAATTCTTTAAATCTTTTATCTTTGATTAAAGCTTGTCTTAATTTGCATTTTTCTTCTACAACGTCTACTATGTCATATACAATTCTGTTTTCCAATCCCATTACTACATCCAAATTTCTAAGTCCTATATCAGTGTCAACTAATGCTACTTTTTTTCCTTCTAGTGCTAAACTTGAACCCAAATTTGCTGTTGTTGTTGTTTTTCCTACTCCGCCCTTACCTGATGTTATTACTATTACTTCTCCCATAATTTTCCTCCTTAGGATTTTAAAAACACATTTTTCAATAGTTATATAATATACCGAAACCGTTAAAAAGTCAATCAATTTAGTACAAAAATAACAAAAATATTTCTAAAATATTACAAATTAATTACAAAATCTTTTTTTATTAGGGAAATAACTCTAAAAAGAAAAAGTATATTATTTAAAATACACTTTTTCTTTAATATTTATTTAAAATTACTTCTATTTTTATGTTGGTGTTGTTGCAGTTTTAGAATACGGTGTTAGATGAATAAATCCGTACTCATCTATACTTCCTGAAAAACTATATCCATTGTTTATAGCATTTTCATCTTCTATAACATTATTACCTAATAAATCAATTTGAGTTTCAAATACCATATCATGATCAGCAAAATCACCTATGTTATCTGTTATACAATAATATTTTTTTTCATTTTCTATTTCATTGAATATGAGATATGCTATCCCATTATTTCCTGTAATTGCATTTGATATTTCTTCCCCTTTTTCGGTCTTTATACTAGCTACTACTCCAGATACTGGATCTTTATTATCTGTTGCTTTGATTTCTACTACTATCGGTCTTATAATTGTTTCAGTTTTATTTCCTTCTTTATCTACAGTTAATATATGTAAATAATGTATTCCTGTTCCACTTGGTTTTAATACTATCTCTTCTCCTTGTTCTGAAAAAGTATTTGGATAATTATCTTCATTTGTTCCTATCTCACCATTTTTAGTATTATATACCCACTTACATTTTGAAATATCAACTTCTCCATTGCTAAGTACATGGTATATAGATTCTCTTATTGAATTATCACTTTCCAAATTAATTGAAGTTACCATTGCAATTATTTTATTATTCATTACAGTATTATGCATACTTACAGGTACTTTATCTGCATCCTTAGCAGAATAATCTGTATAATATGTTGCACTATCAGTCTTTATACCATCAACGTAAAAAACATTATGACTTGTAGAATTTATAATATATAAATCTCTTAATTGATTGATTTCTTCTTGTGTCTTTGCCTCTCCATTTCTTATCTTTTCATAATCTTTTCCGTAATTTAAAGTAATATTTTCCATAGCTTCAAGATCAATTACATAGAAAGGTCCTATATCTGTTGCTCTACTAATAGAAGTAATATGATTTGTATTTGTATATTCAATACTTGTATCTGCTGGAATCATTCCATATTCAGTATAATATGCAGATACTTTATCGCGTAAATTTTCTATATCTGCTTGCATATTACTTAACTTTGTTGTCCTTACACTATCAGCCACATTAAAAACAACAATATTAGTCATAATTAGAATAACTGTAACTGTAACAACCAAAGAAATTAAAGTAACACCTCTACTTTTTTTTATCAAGTTCTTCATCATTTGCATTTCTCCTTTATTATCTTTAGTATTAGTTTACTATTAATTAGTTTTTATTTCAATAGTTTTTTCTATTAAATTATAAATTTTCTTCCTTCTTCTATAGACTTTATCCTCTTTAAGATAAAGAATCCAAAGAAAGACAATAACAATAAAAATAGCAATATTTTGTACGTAAAAGATTATAACACTAGCCATAAAAGTAACTATAATTAAAGTAATAATAGAAATACGATTTATATATTTTTCCGCTTTTCTCTTTCCAAAGATTATATGTAAAACACTTTCTAAAATTCTTCCGCCATCTAATGGATAAAAAGGTAATAGATTAAATAAGATAAGTAACATGTTTGAGCAAATAATCTTTAATCCAAAAAACATGTTCATATTATACTGCAAAGTTATTAAAATTATAATTAAATTAGTTAAAGGTCCAGCCATTGCAATAATCATTTTTTTTACTTCTAAATAATTACCTTTTCCAAGCTTCTTATTATAATCTTTTGTATTTAATTCAAAAGATATACTAACTCCAAATGGATTTAAACTAAGCCTGTTTGGCTTCATTCCTAAGATTAATCCACATAACATATGACCTAACTCATGAAGAATGGCAAATATAAGTATTAAAATATATGTACCTATTTGATTTGTAAAATAAAATAACAAAAAAAACAGGAAAATCTTTAAGTCAATTTTAAATTGCATAATTAACCTCCTCTATAACTCCAAAATACTCTGTGGATCTACTTTCCTTTCTTGATATCTAATTTCAAAATGCAAGTGTGGTCCTGTTGAATTACCTGTAGATCCAACTTCTGCTATTTCTTGTCCCTGTTTTACCATATCACCTTGTTTTACATACAAATTATTACAATGAGCATAAATAATACTTACTTCTCCTATTTGTATCTTTAAATGCTTTCCATAGTCTCCCTCTTCAGATGAAAGTACAACTTCACCATCTGTTGAAGATTTTATTTTAGTTCCTAAATTTGCTGCAATATCTGTACCTGTATGATTTTTAGGTACATTTCCTGTAGCCTTATCTCTTTGACCAAACTTAGAAGAAATAATACCATCTATTGGTTTTATAAAGGTAGTTGTTTTTTTTATATTTTCTATATCTTGTTCTACTTGAGATAATTTTCTTTCTTGTTCAGGCTCTAATATATCTATAGATTCCTTAGTTACATTTTCTTCTGTAGCTCCTCCTATTGCATTTTGATTTAAGCTGTTTTCTTCTGATTTATTTTGCTCTTGATTGCTACTAAAAAAACTTAAAATACTATCTTTAGTATTATTATATAATTCCATAAAATCTGTATCATATGATAAAATTTCATTAATTTTATTAATAAAATCTTCTGAAAAAACATATTTATTATTTTGAATAATATATATAGCCATATAAAGTATTGTACATATTAATATTTGAATAAGCATTTTTTTTAATAATTTTATATCTTTTTTCTCTTTACCCACTACATTAATTGTTGCTACTTTTCTATTATTTCCCTGTCTTTTTTCATATATTTCTTCAGCTCGTCTTATTTTTTCTTCTACTGATAGTGTTCTTTCCATAAAAAATACACCTCTTCCCTAGTTTCTTTTAAACTATATTCAATAAAGAGATGTTTTATGCTTTTATCTTATTAATAATACTACTGTTTCAATTAGAATTATTATTCCCATTACCATTACTACTCTTTTAAGATTTTTACATTTAAAATCAATCTTCTTTTGTATTTCATTTTTTTCCTTTTTTCTTTTTTCGATTCTCGTAATATAATTTGATATTAACATTTCCGCTTCTTTTAAAATATAATCATTTTCTTTATTATTTTTTACCTTATCATTTCCTTCAGTTTTCTTATTTTCTATTTTCTCATTTTGCATTATCTTACTATTAGCCTTTAATATTAAAATTGCTTCTTCTACTATATTAGACGGCAAATTTTTTAAAACCACCATATTCTTTAATCCACTTTGATTCATTTGTATCCCTCCACTTTCTATGTATTAACAATATTGTTTCCATTTTTTTCTTATATATACATTTTTATATTTAAAAATGGAGTAAAAACTTAAATTTTTACTCCATTTTATATATTCCTATTTTCTTATTCTATCTATAATTGATGAAAATACTGACTTTGATAACATTTCAGATATCGTAATATCATTTTTTTGTCTTCCTGTTGGTGGTATTATAATTACTTCATTAGTACTATCATCTGCATAATCTTGATCTTTACTGTCTCCTGGATATGCTCCTTTATAGTTTTGTATAGTTGCTCCTACTGTAGTTGCGTCTACTCCTGTTGCCTCATTTACATATTCCATTCTTCTATTAGCACTATCTTTATATCTAAGTACTTCTGATGCTATTTCAAAATCACCGTCTTCTATATCATCTAAGCTACTTATCATCCTACTTACAACATATTTTATCTCACATTCTCCTCCTGATGGGATATAAAATCCGTCTGCTCCTTGACCTGCATTATCTAGTGTTAATTTTAAAGTTACATTTCCTGTAAAATTATCTACTGTTTCTTGAGTTACTAAGTTCTGTCCATGCAATTCATCTAATGCTGCAAGCTCCCATCCAGTATCTTTGTTTGTTCCATCTTTTGTTATTAGAGAAATACTATCATCATATACAAATCCAGTTGGTAGATAATTTAACATCTCTAGATAGTTACATTGTATTGAAGAATCGTTTTTTACAGCTACTGTATATTCTATTTGGATTAAAGTTCCATATGCCAATTCATTATCTAATGATTCTATAATTGGGAAATTATCTCCTGGTTCTCTTTCCTGTATATCTATTACTTGTCCATTTTGCAATACAACTCTTAAACCTGTAGCTGTTATTTTAGTTACTAATGAAAATCCCGGTCTTCTTGCTAATATTATATCTTGATTTTCGTAGGCTACTGGTACATAATGTATTATCATTGCTATATATGTTTCACCTGTTTCTGGCCATACTGCTGTTATTACTTTATCAGCAGGACAATCTTGAATTAAGTATCCTTCTCCACCTTGTACATCCATATAAGTTGCAGTACTTAACTTATTTGCCTCTTCATTTGATGTGTAACTATCTATTTGTTGGAACATACTTGTATTATTATAATCCATTGTTTCAAATTGCTCATCTACTTCTTGTCTTCTTTGTTCATTTTCATATCCTGATATTATTTGAACCTCTGTATACTCTTCTTTTGTCGTTGTATTTGTAATTAAGTAATCTTTTAATTTTTCTTTTATCATATCTACTGTTTTATAACCATCTTGTATACTTTCAAATATATCTGAGTTACCTCCACTAAATACTTTTTGAACATATTGAGTTTCTAGTGCATACTCATTTGGATCTTCTTCTTGTGATTCAGTAACTAAAGATATTACCTTTATTCCATTTTCTCTTAAGCTTCTTAATCTTGCCCCTGTTGTTTCTGCAATTGTGTCTAATTTACTATATGCTGTGCTTTCACTATCATCTGAATACAATTCTGTTGTTCCATCTGATGTAGGTACACCATCTGTAAGTATTGTTAAAAATCTATTTGAAGTCTCTGGGTCATTGTTGTAATATGATTCATATGTTTTATCTAACGCTCCATATACATTAGTATTATATGATTCCCAAGTATTTGCTATTGACACTGCATTATCTAGTGCCGCATTTAATCTATTTAAATCTTTTGTTAAAGATACTGATCTATAACTTGTTCCTTTAAAGAATACTAGTCCTATATATATATTATCTCCACTACTTATTAAAGATTTACATAGCTCTTTAGCAGAATCCACAACAACCTCTAACCTCGTCATTTCTTTTCCGTTGTAATCAACTTTAGTTTCTTCATTTATCATACTTGATGAACAGTCAAGTGCTATAAATAACTGTAAAACACCTTTTCCACTTTGCTGAACTGCTATTTGCTCTGTGTTTATATATTCTTGGTTACCTGGTACACTTACTGTTATATAATCTTGTCCATTATATTTCAATATTTTCTGCATTAATTCTGTATTACTTGGATCTGCTAGACTTGTATCACCATAACGATATTTTATAGAGTATGTTCCTGGGCTTGGTTCAAAAGCATAACTACCATCTACCGCAGTTAGTTTTCTATCTACCAAACTATCACCTTGATACAATTCTACTGTTATACCTTCTATTGGTCCTGTTTTCTTTTGGCTATCTACTCCTCCGGTTGTTGAAATATCATAACCTAAATCCTCATATGCATTTCCTTCAATTCTTACATATCTATCTTCATAGACATGTTGTGTAGCTGGTGGTCCTGATGGAGTTTCTGTAGTATTATCATCATCTGGAGTGGTTTCCGTATTGTTATTATTATTGTTATTATTTCCGCTACCACTTCCTCCTCCACTACTTCCTCCTCCACTACTTCCTCCTCCACCACCTCCTCCTGATGATGGCGGTGGTGATGGTGGCCTTGGAGCTGGTCTACTCTCACTTTGTGCACCACCTAAAAAGCTAGCATATGACGATGTTATCGGGTATAAAACCTCAATTAAAAACGTACACATAATTATTATCGCTATTATTTTAAAAATTTTCTTTACTTTCATAGGAGTCCCCTCCTTCCACTATTAATTATACCACATTTATCTAAAAACGTCAATTTATGTTAATGTTTTATGGTTTTTTTGTTAAAATTTACCTATTTTTTTACCTAAAAAACTAAATATATTAATAAAATCCTTAAAAAAATAAGATTTATTACTTAATATCATTTAGATATTAAAAATAAATCTTATCTCTTTTTTATGCACTTTTTAATTCTAATCTTAATTTATCTGCAATCATTGCTATAAATTCTGAATTTGTTGGCTTTCCTTTGCTCGCTGATATTGTGTATCCAAAAATCTTTTCAACTATTTCTTGTTGCCCTCTTCCCCATGCTACCTCAATAGCATGACGTATTGCACGTTCAACTCGACTTGGCGTTGTATTAAATTTATAAGCAATTTTGGGATATAGACTCTTTGTTATCTGATTTATAACATCTATATCTTTTACAACCATCATTATCGCTTCCCTTAGATATTGATATCCCTTAATATGTGCTGGAACACCTACTTCATGAATAATATTTGTTACTAAGGCTTCTAAATTTTCCTCTTTATTTCCATTTTTATTTGAAATATCAATATATGGTTGCTTTGCATCCTTAGTAATAAAATTGTTACTTTCCTGATTTGGTTTAAAAAATTTAATTTCTCTAATTCTTTTTATTAAAATTTCTATATCAAATGGTTTTACAACGTAGTACTCTGCTCCTAATGTAATTGCTTTTTGTGTTACCTTGTCTTGTCCTACGGCTGACAACATAATGCAAATAGGTCTTTTATTGCTATTCATAGTATTTACTCTTTCTAATACTCCTAATCCGTCTAAATGTGGCATTATTACATCTAATAAAACAACATCAGGCTCTATATTTACTATCATTTCTACTGCTTCAGTTCCATCCTTTGCCATTCCTATTATCTCCATATCGTCTTGAGCATTTATGTAATTTGATAATGTATGACTAAATTCTTGATTATCGTCTGCTATCAAAACAGAAATCTTTTCTTTCATATTTTCCCTCCTAAAATAATTACTGTAAAATATTTACAATTTGATTATATTACTTTAGGATTCGTTTTGCAATGTATTTTTGGAAATTTTTTCCATTATTTTTATAAAACCGCTATTTTTATATACTTTTCGTTATATATTTTTTATATAATTCTTTTACATTAGTTAAATTTATATTTTTTGTCTCAAAATCATCTATTAGTTTTGTTTTTCTATCCTCTTCTAGCTCTATTTTACAAACAATATTCTCTTTATAATTTATCTCTACAATATTTATTTTGTTATTTCTACAATAATATTTAAAACTATCAAAATCACTATAATTCAAAGTTACTTCTAGATATTCTCCAAGACATTTAATTAGTTTTTTACTTTTTTCAATAGAAAGCATCAAACTATTTTGATATGCTCTAACTAATCCACCAGTTCCTAATAATATACCTCCAAAATATCTTGTTACTATTATTAAAACATTTACTAAATTATTTTTTTGTAAAATATTTAGCATAGGTAATCCTGCTGTACCTGATGGCTCTCCATCATCACTAAATCTTTCAACAATTTTACCATCTTCAATTACTCTATATGCAATGCAATTATGTTTTGCATCAAAGTATTTTTTCTTTGTTTTTTTTATTATTTCTTCTGCTTCTTTGGTACTTTCAACATAAAACAAATTTCCAATAAATTTAGATTTTTTCTCTGTAAACTCAGAAATAACATTATTTTCTATAGTTATAAATTCGTCCATTTTTCCTCCTTAAAACAAAAGAATTGTCTTTTTTAAGACAATCCCGCAACATATCCTGTTGAATATGCTATTTGTAAATTAAATCCACCTGTATAGCTATCCACATCTATTATCTCTCCTGCAAAATACAAATTTTTAACTATTTTAGATTCCATAGTTTTAGGATCTATCTCTTTAATATTTATTCCACCACTTGTAATAATTGCTTCTTCAATAGGTCTAAAAGCTTTTATCTCCAAAGTAAAACTTTTTAACAAATGCACTAAATTTCTTCTTTCTTCTTTTGTTATTTCATTTACCTTTTTAGTAGCATCTATTTTACTTTGTCTAACAATAACTGGTATTAATTTTTGTGGTAATAATTTGTCTAAACTATTTTTATATTGTTTATTTTTTAACTCATCAAAATCTCTAAGTATTCTAGCTTCAAGCTTTTGCTCTAAAAGTGCAGGTTTAAAATCAATTACTAGTTTTATGCTTCTATTCTTATATTTTTCTTCTATGTTTTTATACCTAACTAAATGTGCTGAACTTGAAAGAATTATTGGTCCTGATACTCCAAAATGTGTAAATAACATCTCTCCAAAGTCTTCATATATATTTTTATTTTTTTCAGAATCTAATAGTTTTATTGAAACATTTTTTAAACTTAGTCCTTGTAATTCTTTGCATATATCTTTTTCATATATTTCTAGTGGCACAAGTGATGGCTTTATATCTTTAATAGTATGTCCTAGTTTTTTAGCTAAGTCATACCCATCTCCTGTTGAACCTGTTAATGGATAACTTTTTCCTCCTGTTGCTAAAATAACTTTATCAGCTTCTATAACTTCTTTATTTGTTTTTATTCCTTTAACTATTTTTTCTCCTTCTTTTTCTTTATATAAAATTTCTTCTACTTTTTCATTATAATGTATTTCTACATTGTTTTTCTTTAATTTTTTTATAAAACACTCTAATACATCTTGTGAATGATCAGTAATAGGAAAAATTCGATTACCTCTTTCTTCCTTTACTTCTAAACCTTCTTCTTTTAAGAATTTTATTATATCTTTGTTTGTATATCTTTGATATGAACTATATAAAAATTTTCCGTTTCCTGGCGTATTCTTAATAAATTCCTCTATAGGCAAGGAAGATGTTATATTACATCTTCCTTTTCCTGTAATCAATAGTTTTCTACCTAATGATTTCATTTTTTCAATTAAAATCACTTTATCACCTTTTTGACTAGCTGTTATTGCGGCCATCATTCCTGCTGGTCCTCCACCAATTACTACTACTTTCATTCTATTACCTTTCTAATCTTCCTTCTTTGTTGTCTTTTTTGTTGTCTTTCTTGTTGTTGTTTTTCTTGTTGTTTTTGGTTTTTCTTCTGCTTTCTTTGTTGTAGTTTTCTTAGCTGTCGTAGAAGCTTTTTTTGTTGATGTTGTTTTCTTTGTTCCTGTTTTTGTTGTAGTCACCTTTTTAGTAGTTGTTTTTCTTGTTGTTTTCTTTGCAGGTTTCTCTTTTATATCATCTTCTTCTGGTTCATCACCATTTAAATATCCTATATCTTTAGCTTTAGCTTCTTTTATATATCTATCTAATTCATCATTAATAGATGTATCAACTTCTTCATTATTCTCTTTTATTTTTTCTACTTCTTTTTTGCTTTTACTGTCTTCTTTATCTTCATCCATTCCAGGAATAAACCATTCTACGCCTATATTTCCATTGTTATTTCCATTTGCTAGCTCTTGTTGATTCTCATCTTCTTCATCTTCGTCTTCATATTCATCTTCGTCATCATCTTCTTCGTCTTCGCTATCTTCATATTCGTCTTCTTCATATCCTTCTTGCTCATCATTATATCCATAATCGTCATCATCATCTTCTTCATCTTCGTCATCATTTTCTTCTAACTCGTCTAGAGGAAGCATATTTTGATTAAGCTCTGATGATGTTTCTTTGTTACCTTCTTCTGTTTGCATTTGGTTATTATCTATATTACTATTGTCATCCTTGTAATATTTTTCTGAATATTCTTCTTCATTTTCATCATTTGCTGATTCTGAACCTTCCTCCTGAATTTCTTTAAATAAATCTTTATATTCTTGTCTTGTTTTTACCACATTGTCTCTTTTTTCTTTCATCTCTTTTTTTGCTTTTTTCTCTGCTTCTTTTCTTGCCCTTTCAGCTTTCTTATTTTCCTCTCTTTGCTCTCTTCCTCCAAACATCAAAACTAATGTTATTAAAATAATTAAAACTAATAATACTACAACAATCATTTTTTCTCTTCCTTTCTTTTATTTCTTTTGCATAAATTCGATAGCTTTTAATATTCCAAGCTTACCATATTCATATGTAAGGCCTCCTTGCATATATGCAATGTAAGGCTCCCTTATTGGTCCATCACAACTAAGTTCAATTGTTGAACCTTGTGTGAATGTCCCAGCTGCCATAATTACTTTATCTTCATATCCTCCCATATCTCCTGGATATGGTAAAACATTAGAATCAATTGGTGAACCTTTTTGTATTCCTTGACAAAACTTAACTAGGTTTTCTTCTGTTCCTAAGCTTAAAGTCTGAACAATATCTCCTCTTTTATCATTATATTTTGGTTCTACTTCATATCCTAATTTTTCTAGGCACCTACTTGCAAAAATTGCTGTTTTTAAACTGCTTCTTACTACTGATGGTGCAAAAAACAATCCTTTCAATAACAATGGATTTTGATTTAATGAAGGTCCTATTTCTTTACCAATTCCTGGTGAAGTTAGTCTTTCAGCACATAGCTCTATTAAATTTTTTCTCCCTACTATATATGCTCCTGAGGTTGCAATTCCTGCACCTAGATTTTTCATTAAAGAACCGAACTGCAATATCTGCTCCTATTTCTATTGGCTCTCTTTCTTCTACAAATTCACCATAACAATTATCTACCATAATTATTACATCTTTATTTACTTCTCTTATAGCTTTAATTGCTTTTTCTATCTTTTCAAGAGTTAAGCTTTCTCTTGTTGAATATCCTCTAGATTTTTGTATTTCTACTAACTTAATATCATTTTTAGATAATCGTTCTTTTATTTTTTGTATATCGAAATCATTATTTATTAACTCTATTTGCTCATAACCCACATTAAATGCTTTCAAAGAACTTTTACTTGCATCATCACTAATACCAATTACTGTTTGAAGTGTATCATATGGTGCTCCTGTAATACTTAGCATTTTATCACCTGGTCTTAATAATCCGAAAAGAGTAACTGTAAGAGCATGTGTTCCTGAAATTAATTGTGTTCTTACTAAAGCATCTTCAGCTTTAAATATATTAGCATATATTTCTTCTATTTTATTTCTTCCTGGTTCATCTATTCCATATCCTGTAGATGAAGATAAATGACTTTCTTGTAAATCACATTTTTGAAAAGCATCTAATACTTTCTTGCTATTTACTTCACAAATTTTGTCTAGTTCTTGAAATTGTGGTTCTATTTCTTTTTCCACTTCTTCTACTAGCTTTTCCAAATTCACGTTCATTATTCTCTCCTTTTCTGACATTTTATATTTTACAACAATTTTGTTAATTTATCAACATATACAGAAAAATAACTAATTTATTTTAATTATTCTTATATTTCTTCCATAACTTTACTTTTATCTATTCCATGAGAAATAAAAAAAGCAGCCTTTTCAAAATCATTTATAGCATTAAAAACGCCTACAGATATTCCTAATTTTCTTGCAACATCTTTACCATAAGTAATCTCTTCTTCTTGAAATATTCTTGTTTCTTCAACAGATGTTTCTTCTTTATCTCTAATTATCCTTCTTCCGACTATTATTTCTGGCTTTTCTTTTAATATTATTATTTTACTTGGATTTAATTGATAAAAAGTATTTATTGGAACTTTTTCAACTTCTCCATTAGAATTTAATAAACAGAAATGTCCATTTAAAATATATTCTCTTGGTAAATTTCCACTTTTTATTGCCTGTATTAAGTAATGTTGATTACCATTAATATTTGTTGTTCTTTTATTACTATTAAAATTTAAATTTCCGTATTTTTCTATTAATTCACTTGCTGAATAAGATTTTATCCCTAGAATTTTTTCCATTCTTTTTGAAAAATAATCTTTTCCAACCCCATGTACTCCTGAAACAAAAATCATATATATCACCTTTCTAATTATTTCTATATAAATTATATCATATATGAAAAGAGATAACTACTAAAGTTATCCCTTTTATTAATTATAATACAAATCTCTTAATTAAGATTATACCACTTGCAATTGTTATTAATACTACAAATCCTAATGTAAAGTAAATTCTCACTTGACCTGTTGATACTGATAACAATACTTCCGCATCATCTATATCATCTTCACCTTCTTTTTGATTATCTGGTGTTGAATCTTTATCTGGTGCCTCGTAATCATTATAGTCTTCTGATATCTCTGCTGTATTTATCTTTTCTCCCATGTTGTCTTCACCATTTATCCATGTTAGTACTACTTCTACTTCTGCATATTCTCCTGGTTGTAATAATGTGTTTTCTAACAATCTTGTTGATATTACATTGTTTCCTTCATCTGTCCATCCTGGATTATCTTCTGGTAAAAATCTTAATCCTTCTGGCACATAGTCTGTTATTTCTTTTGCATATCCTGCAATTTCACCTTCATTTGTTACACGAATTTTATATCTGAATTTTACTGTTAAATCATATATACTCTTTCTATATAAATCTACTTTTACAATTTGTTCTGGATCGTCATAAGGCTGATGTCCTGTTTTAGTTACTGTTTGATTTCCGTCTTTATCTATTACTATTGCTTGTGTTACCCATTTTCTTAGGCTTAAATCAAAATATACTAATTTAATATATTCTTTATCTTGATCATCTTCTCCTTCATTCCATTCATCTGGTGTTGAATCTATATCTTCTACTTCATTTCCATCTTCATCACTATCATCTGATATTTGTGCTGAATTTATTATTATTCTATCAGATTCATTTGATTCTATTACTCTAAAAGCTACTTGTATCTCTTTGTATGATGGATTTGTCTCACTAATTGGTTCATCTTCATTAAATGCTAATAATAAATTATCTCCTGGATTTTTTTCCTGTTCTTTAGATAAATAATCTGTTTTTATACTTACTGCATCATCTACATTTTCTGTAATATTTCCATTCTTATCATACATTACCCATCTATAATTAATATTTGTTTCATTATCTGGTAAAAATTCTAAGCCTTCTGGAATATCATCTGAAATCACATTTGCATATCCATTAATATCTCCTTCATTATAAATTCTTATTGTATAAATTACAATATTATCCGTTACCACTAAAACAGGTTCCTTCGTATGATTATAAATTATTTTCTGTTCAGTTTCATTATAACTTACTTCTGGTATTCTTGTTATAATATTTTTACCATCTATCTTTGTTATAAATTTTCTTAAAGCCAAATCAAAATGTTTCTCTTCCACTACAACTTTTTCAAAATCATCATCATCTTCTTGTCCTGGTATATAATCTCCTTCTTCTTCATCTTTATATTCTGGTAAATTTTCGTCTTCTGGAAGTTCTACATTGTCTTCATCTGAATCTCTATCTTCTGCTGGTTTTTTATCTTTATCTTGATATTCTGTTATATCTGCTATATTGGTTATATTTTCTCCTGTTATTGCTTCTTCTTTTACCCTACACATTATTGGTACTTCTACATAAGATAATTTGTAACCATTTTCTTCTTCGCTTGCTGCATTTATTAAACTATTTTCTAAATATCTTGTAGTTACCGTTCTTCCATCTTCTGATACTTCCCATCCATATCCTTGGTTAAATTCATTATCTACAAATTCTAAATATGGTGGTAAATGATCTTTTATTTCTGATGCATATCCATCTATTTCTCCTTCATTATATACTCTTAGCATATATATTACATAATCATTTCTTTCTACTTCTACTGGCTCTTTTTCATGATTATATATTGCTGTTGTTATTTTCTTTCCATCTGGCCCTATAGTATTTAATAATGAAGTATCTAATACTGGCTCTCTTACATATGAACCATCTTCATTTTTTAAATATTCTCCTTCTTCTATAATTTCATCATTACTTACTGCTATTATGAATTTTCTTAAAGATAAGTCAAATTCTTTTATTCTTTCATTTTTTACAATTATTTTTATAGTATTTCCGTCAATACTTACACTCGCTCCATCCAATTGTCCATCTATTATATTTGCATTCTTTAATTTATATACTCCATTTTCCATTTTCTTTTCTATTTCTATTGTTATAGAATCTATTATTTTATTATATCCTTCTGGAGCTGTAATTTCTTCTATTGTAATTCTATCGTTAGTATTAACCTCACTAATCTCAATTATACTTGTATTTATAACTCCTTGTTCATTTGTTGTTTTGTTTTCAATTTCACTATTTGGTAATGTTATTTTAAATTCTGCTCCTTGTAATTTTATAGAATTATCTTGACTATCTACTTTTTCTATTTGAACACTATAACTTCCTTCTAGCTTTTCATTTGGTACTGTTATTGTTATCATTCCACTTTGGTTATCTACTTGTACTTCTCCTGTTCCTACTCCACTTCCTTGAGTATTTTTTAAATCTACATTTGTTGCTGCATATGCTCCATTTTGTTCTTCTTTTGTTATATCTAATTCAAAGCTGTTAAATAATTTATTATATCCTTCTGGTGGAGTTATCTCTTCTATTTTTATTGTGTCTATTCCTGTTTCTGTTATATCTACTTCATCTAAATCTATTACACCATTTTCATCTGTTGTTTTTGTTA
>CALXAY010000003.1 GCA_944386415.1 uncultured Clostridia bacterium
ACAATAAATGGCCATCTAATAAATCCATTTGTTGCTCCTACGTATTTCATAATTGAAATCTCTTTTCTTCTTGCATGTACTGTAAGTTTTATAGTATTTGCTATAATAAATATTGAAATTATAATTAGTAGTACTAAAATTACTCCTGTAACTATTTTTATTCCATTAGCTAAATTTATTAATGTTGTTACAACTTCATCTTTACTATTGATTTTTTTTACTACATCTGTATATGTATTTATTTGATTTTGCACTGCTTCTGACTTTGTTAAATCTGTTAGAGTCACTACATATGATGCTGTAAATATATTATTTTCTCCTTCATAACCTTCTAATAAGTCTTGTCTTTCTCCAAATCTTTCTTTCATTTGTTCTAAGGCTTCGTCTTTTGATACAAAATCTACTGTGCTTACACCATCAATTTTTCTTATGTTTTCTCCTAATTCATCTATTTGTTCTTGTGTAGCTTCATTTTTCACAAATACTTGTATTCCTTGTTCAGACTCTACTTCATCTACAAAGTGGTTAATGTTTTCTCCTAAAATTAGAAATATTCCGGAATATAATCATTGTAGCACACATAATCATAAGAGAAGCACCTGTTGATTTTTTATTTTTAAATACGTTACTAAATCCTTCACCTATAAAATATCCTAAAACGCTATATTTCATAATCATAACCGCCTTTTTTATCATCTCTAATTATTTCGCCTTTGCGAATGTGTATTACTCTTTTTTTCATTTCGTTTACTATATCTTTAGCATGGGTTGCAACAACAACTGTCGTTCCTCTCATATTTATATCATTTAATAAATTCATTATATCCCATGCTGTGTCTGGATCTAAATTTCCTGTTGGTTCGTCTGCTATAAGCATTGATGGATTATTTACTAACGCTCTTGCTAATGCAACTCTTTGTTGCTCTCCTCCCGATAGTTCGTTTGGATACATTTTAGCTTTTCCACTTAAGCCCACAAGTGATAATACCATTGGTACTTGTCTTCTAATATGTCTTGGAGTAGCTCTTACTATATACATAGCATATGCTACATTATCATATACGGTTTTATCAGGTAAAAGTCTAAAATCTTGAAATACCACTCCCATACTTCTTCTTAAATATGGTATTCTATTTGGTTTTAAAAACGTTGTATCTTTTCCATTTATTATTATATTTCCTGATGATGGTTCTTCTTCTTTTAAAATTAATTTAATAAGTGTTGATTTTCCACTTCCTGAAGAACCTACTAAAAATGCAAATTCTCCTTTATCTATAACAAAATTGGCATTTTTTACAGCTTTAGTTCCTGTGTCATATATTTTCGTAACATTTCTAAATTCAATCATTTTAGCTTCTCCTTACCTTTTGTTTTTCATATGTTTTTACGGCATAATATTCTATTTTACTTTTACCTTTTTATAATAACAATAAAGTTCATTTTTTGCAATAGCTTTTTCTAAAAAATATGATAGAAAATGTTGGTTTTATTTAATAAATTTCTCTTTTTCGTCGTTTTTCTTTATTTTTTTAAAATTTACAAAAAATTCAAAGAGTTCCACTATATATGAAACTCTTTTTCAACTTTATATATTATTTCTTTTTCAGTTATTCTAAAATGCTCCATTAACTTTTCTGCTTTACCTGATTTACCAAAGGTATCATGAATACCTAATCTAACTAATTTAGTAGGATATTCTTCTGTTAATACTTCAGATATTGCTGACCCTAATCCTCCTATTATACTGTGATCTTCTATTGAGATTAATTTTTTAGTCTCTCTTGCACATTTTATAATAAGTTCTTTATCTATTGGTTTTATCGTGTGTATATCAACAACTCTTATATCTATTCCTTTTTCTTTTAATTCTTCTTTTGCAATTAAAGCTTTTTCAACAGTTACCCCTGTTGCAAATACTGTTGCATCTGTTCCTTCTCCTATTTGTATTCCTTTTCCTATTTCAAATTTTTGATTAGTATCATATATTTTAGAAGTTTTCATTCTAGCCAATCTTAAATATACAGGTCCATCTATTTTTGATATCTCTTTTACTGCCCATTTTGTCTCAGCATCATCACTTGTTGACATTACTATCATATTAGGCATAGTTCTCATTATAGAAATATCTTCTAACATTTGATGTGTTGCTCCATCTTCTCCCACAGTTACTCCGCTATGGGTTGCACAAATTTTCACATTTAATTTTGGATAAGCAATACTACATCTTATTTGGTCATAGCTTCTACCTGCAGCAAATACAGCAAATGTACTAGCAAAAGGTATTTTACCACAAGTAGCTAATCCTGCTGCTGTTCCCATCATATTTGCTTCTGCTATTCCCATATCAAAAAATCTATTAGGAAATTCTTTTGCAAACATATTTGTTTTAGTAGCTGTTGATAAATCTGCATCTAAAACAACAACATTTTCATTTTCTTTCCCTAATTCTAACAAAGCTTCTCCATAACTTTCTCTTGTTGCTTTTTTTATTTCTTCCATACACTACACTCCTTTATATTATCTCCTGTTACTTGGTAAGCATCTATTCCGCATTTTTTTGCAACTTCAACATTCTTTTCTTTATCATCAAAAAATATTATATCATTAGGATTTTTTTCTAACTGCTCTATTACCTCTTCAAAAATTTCTTTTTCAGGTTTTATCTTATGCATTTTATATGATAGAAACAACCCATCAAACAAACTCATATTAAATTGTTCTTTAAATATTTTATAATCTATTTCCGCTAAATTTGATAATAGATAAACTCTATTTCCATCTTTTTTTAATTTTTTAATAATTTCTACTGTATCTTGATAATATCCTGTTTTAGCTTTTTTGTACGCATCAATATATCCTTTTTTATCAACATTACATTTGCATACTTTAATATGTCTTTCTATCTTTTCTTTATAAGATATGATTCCTTTGAAAGCATCAATATGATTTTCCGGACTTGACCAATTTTTTAAAAACTTTTCATATGATATTTCACATTTTAATTCTTTATATAATATTTTTGTATCCATTGGTTTTTCTATGACTTTTCCATAATCAAATATATAGACTTTTTCCGTATTCACTTATTTAACTCCTATCTCTATTTTAATTCTTCCATTGCTATCTTATATTGTTCTTCATTTGGTGCTTTTCCATGCCATTCTACCTTATTTTCCATAAAAGATACACCTTTTCCTTTTATTGTTTTTGCAATTATACATACAGGCTTTTCTTTTACATTTTTAGCAACTTCAAACGCACTTTTTATTTCTTCTATATTATGACCATCTATTTTTATTATTTGGAAACCAAAACTCTTAAATTTTTCATCTATAGGATATGAACTCATAACTTCTTCTATGCTACCATCTATTTGTAAATTATTATTATCTACTATCACACATAAATTATCAAGTTTATATTTATTAGCTGACATAGCCGCTTCCCATACTTCACCCTCTTCTATTTCTCCATCTCCTAGTAGACAATAAACTCTATAATTTCTTTTATCTAATTTTCCAGCTAGTGCCATTCCTACTGCTACAGATAACCCTTGTCCTAATGAACCAGTTGACATATCAACACCAGGAACTTTTGTCATATCAGGATGTCCTTGAAGGCTACTTTCTATTTTTCTAAAACCTGCAAGTTCACTGACATCAAAAAAACCTCTATTTGCTAAACAACTATATAATGCTGGTACACAATGTCCTTTTGATAATACTACTCTATCTCTATCTTCCCACTTTGGATTTTTTTCATCAATATTTAGTTCATTAAAATATAATACTGTCATTATATCAGAAATAGATAATGAGCCTCCTGGATGCCCAGAACCTGCTTTATATACTTGATCAATAACTCCTCTTCTTATTACTTTTGCTTGTTTTTCTAATTCTTCTACATTTTCTAATTTCAAAAAATATCACCTCACCTTTTCAGATTTAATATAACACACATTATATTTTTTTACTACAAATATTTTAAATTTTTTCTTCTATTTTATATTTGTCCTTAATATGTTATAATGTGTCAGTAAAAAAAGGTAAGGTGATTATATGTTAGTTTTAGATAATGTTATTAATAATTTAAAAGATGATATCGTAAGAACTACCCAAGAATTGATAAGGATTCCTAGTGTATATCAAAAATCAGATGATAAAAAAATGCCATTTGGTAAAAATGTAAATTCTGCTTTGGAATATATGTTGGATTTAGGAAAAAAATTAGGATTTAGAACTAAAAACATAGATGGCTATTGTGGATACATAGAATTTGGCAAAGGTCGTGAACTTCTTGGAATTATTGGACATTTAGACGTAGTACCTGAAGGTAGTGATTGGACTTTCCCTCCATTTTCTCGGAACTATTTCAGATGGAAAAATCTTTGGTAGAGGTGCAATTGATGATAAAGGACCTGTTGTTAGTAGTTTATATGCCATGAAAGCTGTTATGGATAATTATAAATTAAATAAAAGGGTTCGACTAATACTTGGTCTTAATGAGGAAAATGATTGGAAATGTATTGAACATTATAAAAAAGTAGAAGAATTACCTACTGTTGGTTTTAGTCCTGATGCTGATTTTCCTTGTATTTATGCTGAAAAATCTATTCTTAGTTGCTATATTAAAGAAGATTATAAAAATAATTTTGACAAAATTAAGATTAAAGATATAGATTGTAATAACAATGCTCTTAATGTTGTTCCTAAATTTTGTAGTTTAGTTTTAGAAATAAATGAACAAAAAATAGATATTAATGATTTAATAAAAACTTTAAAACAATTTATTACAGAAAATAATTTTGAGATTGACATTTATAAATTAAGTAAAATAGAAGTAAAGCTAACATCATATGGAGTCGGGGCTCATGCTGCTCATCCTGATTTAGGAATAAATGCTATTTCTAGATTGTTAACTATCTTATCTTTAACATTTAAAGAATTTAATTGTAATTTAAAATTATTAGATTTCTTTAATAAATATATAGAAACAGAATATGATGGATTATCTCTTGGAATTTCTTGCATAGATGAATCTGGAACACTTACTTTAAATGTTGGTGATTTTTCTTTAGAAAATAATATATTAAAAATAGGAATGAATTTAAGAATCCCTATTACTAAACCAATCTCTACCGTTGAAGAAACTTTCAAAAATTTATGTAAAAATTATTCTTCTTTAAATTTTGAAACTATATCTACCGAAGACTTCTTATATGTTCCAAAAGATGATAAACTAGTACAAACTTTACGTAGAATTTTTAATGAAGAAACAAATTTAAATGCAGAGCCTATAGCAATTGGTGGTGCAACATATGCACGTGCTTTTAATAACTGTATTTCTTTTGGTCCAAATCTTCCTGGTCATAAAGACATGTGTCATCAAACTGATGAATATATAGAAATTAATAACTTAATTCTTGCATGTAAAATTTATGCAAAGGCTATTATAGAATTAGGAAAATAAAACTGTTTTTTGAGCCCGTCCTAAAAAACAGCTCATAAGAAAAACCAGTTATTTGCTAACTGGTTCTTTTTGTATTATATATACAGTATCTCTACTGCTTATTATATAAATTTCCCCGCCTTAGCCGTTATGCTTTTAATTTTTAAGGACCTGCTCCTAAAAACAGGTGGGTGCCTACCTAAATACTCATGGGCTTCTTACTTTTATACTGTAAGCATGCACGCCATATTTAGAGATTAGCCCCTCTTAATCGTGTGTTGGTTCTAAAAATTAAGTCTACTCGAACTACGCAGGGTTTTTTATTTATCTTTTAGATTATTTTTATTTTAGCATAACTAATAAATAATATCAAATGTAAATTTCCTCTTAAAGACTTATATATTATTTATTATATATCATTACCTTCTTTTTTTGTATTTATTCTCCTTTAATCATACTTTTTTGATACTTGATTTTTCCATTTTTTTATGTTAAAATTAATTAAATTTGTGAGGAGTAAAAATAATATTTTTTACTTCTTTTTTATTTACATTACATATAATAATATGCAGAAAAATTGTAATAAACTTCCTAGTAATATAAATAAATGAAATACTGAATGCATATATTTATGTTTTTTTCCTATTCCATATAAAATAGCTCCTACTGTGTATGCTATTCCCCCTAGTAGTAATAATACGAAACCAGCTGTTCCTAAAAGTTTAGGTAATAATCCAATTTTAAATACTATACACCATCCCATAAGTAAATAACATATCATAGAAAATACTTTAAATTTTTTTATATCAATTGAATTTAATACAATTCCAAGTATTGCAACAGCCCAAATCACACCAAATATTACCCATCCAGATGCTACATCATATTCACGAATAGTACATAGTGCAAAAGGTGTATATGAACCTGCAATCAATAAAAATATTGAACAATGATCTAATACTTGAAATACCTTTTTTGAATATCTTTTAGGACTTAATCCATGATATATACTAGACATTGTATACAAAATTATCATAGTTACACCATATATTGCACCACTAACAACTCCATATACATTTCCATGTATTGCAGCAAAAACAACACATAATACTGTTGCAACAATTCCAAGTACAGCCCCTACTATATGTGAAGTCATATTAAATATTTCCTCACCTTTTGTATATTTAGGCAATATTCTATCTCTTAATTTTACTCTTTCCATATAAAAACCTCTTTATATTTTTTTGAAATTATATCATTTATATTCTAATAAGTAAAGAAATATTTCATCTAAAAGGAGGAATGTATAAAACACCCCTCCTTTCAGATTAGGCAATTTATCCTACTTTACCCATTGACTCCCTAATATCGACTTTAATCCTAACAAGAGCAAGAATCTGCTTTTTAGCTCCTTTCACTTTACCATCAGTATCCACTAACGTTTCGTTCTTAAGTATGCCATCTTCAAGGCAGTCAACTCCAAAAGCCAAATTTCCTCCTTTAATTCTGGAAGAAGTTGAAGCTAACCAATATGTTCCTTTGATTTTAGAATCAACTTGCTGATTCTCAAAAATCACAGCATCGCTTCTTTCTATCCTTTTAAGAAGAGCACAATCTTCCTCAAGACCATATGGTGGATTTGTGTATTCCACATTGAAGTCTTTTCTATTAACTGCTCTTGCATTTATTCCTTTCATTTTAAAAGCCTTCATGCAAAAAGAATTTAAAATGTTAGTTGCACATTGCAATCCTCTTTCTCCATTAAGGATTATAGAACTTCTCATTCCAAGTCCCACAACATACAAAAGCATTATATGTCCTGCATGCGTCCTTTCGAATCCCAATGGATATCCAAGTAGATTCCCTCCTGTCGAAATAGTTTGGTTCTTTGCTCCGTTGTTAGAAGCATAAACGTCTATGCTTATTTTTGGAACATAAATATCAATTTCACTTCCAACAGTAACCCATCCAAGAGATGTCATAAGTTTAATTGGGGCCGTCATCTTATTTCCTTTCTCATAGAATTTTCTACAAAAAAACTTCTGCTAGAACGGTATTGCCTTACTAGAATATTATACAGTTATTTACATAATAAGTCAATTTTTTATTTCTTTTGATAATTTATTTATGGCTTTAGTCTCTATTCTAGATACATAGGATCTAGATATTCCCATCATATTTGCAATTTCATTTTGTGTTTTAGGCTTTTTACCCCCTAATCCAAATCTTAATTCAAGTATTGTTTTTTCTCTATCTTTTAAAATAGATTTCATCTTTTCATATAACAACTTTACTTTCATTTTTATATCTACTTCATCTTCTATATTTCTTTCATTATTTTCTAGTACTTCTTGAAGAGTTACTACATTATCGTCTTTATCTTTCCCTATTGGCTCATTTAAATATACCTCTGCTCCTAATTTTTTATTTGCTCTTAAAAACATTAGTATTTCGTTATCTACGCATCTTGCAACATATGTAGAAAGTCTTGTTTTTTTCTCAGGATTAAAACTATTTATTCCCTTTATTAACCCTATTGTTCCTATCGAAATCAAATCATCTTGGTCTACTTTTGAAGTAGCATATTTTTTAGCAACATGTGCTACTAATCTTAAGTTTCTTTCTATTAAAATATTTCTTGCTTCATCATCTCCTTTTTTCATTTGTTCTAAATAGTTTTTTTCTTCTTCTCCGCGATAATGGTTCTGGAAATAATGTTCCTCCTTGAATATATCCGAACAGCAAACACAGCTGTTTTTAGAAATTCAAAAAAACTAAAAATCCCTGTAATTCCAAGTGCTGATAGCATAAACGCACCTCCAAATTCTTAACTATTCTCATTATATGAACAAAAAAAAATAAAGTGCCTGACCTTATAAAATTATTATTTATAGAATTTTTTAGGAACTTTCCTAATAAATTTTATAGAGGTGTTTTATATGACATTTTTGTTAAATTGTGTTAAAGGAATATTAATTGGTAGTGGTGCAATTCTTCCTGGAATCAGTAGCGGTGTTCTTTGTATTATATTTGGTATTTATGAAAAATTATTAGATAGTATTATACATTTTTTTAAAAATATTAAAGCAAATATAAAATTCTTACTTCCAATTAGTATCGGAGTTGCAATTGGTGTTTTAATTTTTAGTAATTTTTTAAACTATTTTTTAATTAATTTCTCCTTACAAACAAAGTCTATTTTTATAGGATTAATTTTAGGAAGCATTCCTTCTCTAATAAAAGAATCTAATAAAAAATCTGAATTTAAACCTGTTTTTTTACTATACACCTTAGTTTCATTTTTATTTGGTATCTTATTAGTTTTTTTAGAAAATTATATTCCAAATACTGAAAATCGGCTCTTCTTTTAACTTCTTTTACTTAATGATATCCGGATTTATCATGTCTATTGGAATAATAGTTCCAGGAATTAGTAGTACTATTATTTTAATGCTTATGGGAGTTTATAATGTTTATTTATCTTCTATTTCTGCTTTATATTTTCCCGTACTAATTCCTATGGGAATAGGTTTGATTGTAGGTGCCATAATTTTTATGAAACTAACTAATTTTTTATTAAACAATTTTTATGAAAAAACCTTTTATTCAATTATAGGTTTTTCTCTAGGTTCTATTTTAGTACTTATGCCTGATATTTCTTTTGATATAACTTCTATCATTTCTATTCTTTGTATCTTACTTGGCTTTTTACTTTTTTCTTTATTTGGTAAAGAATAATTGTATTAATACACATTTTTTATTGTATCTATATCGTAATTATAATATAATTTGCCTATATTAAAACAAGGAGGTGCTTATTATGGCATTAATCAGACCATGTGCAGATTTAAGAAATAATTATAATGAAATTTCACGAATTTGTCATGAAACAAAAGAACCAATATATATCACTAGAAACGGGACTAATGACCTAGCTATCTTAAGTGATGAGGCTTACAAAAGTTTAAGAAAAGCTTTTGAAGAAACAGAAGAAAAAAGAATTGGTAGATTAGTATCAGAACATTTTGATAAACAATATGCTACTTTTGAGGAATTTAAGAAAGATATTTTAGTAGAAATTGATTTAGATTTAAAAGGCATCAAAGATGGAAATTATTGTGATTTTGAAGAAGGTATGGCAGAATTGGAGAAAAAGTATGGACTATCAAGAAAATAGAAAATATCAAATAAAATTACGTAATAAGTTTAAAGATGAATTAGATTAAATTTATTTTTATTTTAAAAGAACCTTCTATCGCAAACAATTTTCATAAAAAAGTTTATAAAACAATTTCTACATTATCTTATTTTCCGGAAAGATATCAAAAAATTTCTATTACTAAAAATATTCGTAGAATCCCAATAAATGGATATGTTATTTTATATAATGTAAATCATAATACACGGTCAAGTTTTTATTCTACATATTTTCCATAGTAGACAAAATTATTTAGACAAATTATAATATTTTATTCATTCAATTTAATCAAAATATTTTTTAATTAATTTAAATTTTAATTATATATTTTTCTAATTTTTTATCTTTTTATTTTCAAGTTTTTTAAATATAAAATTAATGCTTTCTTTAAAAGTATTTTATAAAAATTAGCAAAATAGTTCGGAACTACAAATTTAAAAGAGAAAGTATTTATATCGATACTTTCTCTTTTTATAACTTATTTTTTTCTCCTAATCATCCAATCTTTCATGCATTCTATTGGTAAATTTAATTTTACTTTTTGTCCTTTTACTCCAGGACTTATTTCATTTATTTCTTCATTTGTTTCGTAATTAAATAGTTTTTCAATTTTAAATTCATATGGTTTTATTTTATTTGGAACTATTATCTCTAAAGTATCTCCAACATTTAATTTATTCTTTATTTCTATTGTAGAAATATCTTCATTGTATTCTACAACTTTTCCGCCAAATTCGTAATCTTCATTATATTGTCTACCTTTATATTCTTGTATATCTTTATTATTTCTATCATTGAAATAAAATGTTGTTAAGCCTCTTGTCTTTACTTTATCTAACTCTTTTAAATATTTTTTATAATCATAATTTTTAGGGTCTTTTTCATAATCATCTATTGCATTTCTATAGCTATTAATTACACTTGCTAGATAATATTCTGTTTTTAATCTACCTTCTATCTTTAAACTATCTACACCCATATCTATTATTTCTGGTATTTCTTTTATTAAGCATAAATCTTTTGAAGAAAAAATGCTTGTACCATATTTATCTATTTCTATTGGCATTAACTCTCCTGGATTATTTTTTTCTTCTGCATATAAATTATATGACCATCTACAACTTTGTGCACAGTCTCCAAGATTTGCACTCCTACAGGCTAAGAAATCACTTAAGAAACATCTACCTGAAAATGCAAAACATATAGCTCCATGAATAAATATTTCTATTTCCATTCCTTTTGGCTTATGTTCCATTATATATTTTAATTGTTCTTTATTCATTTCTCTTGCCATTATCATTCTTTTTGCACCATTTTTATACCAGAAATTTGCAGAATGAAGACTTACAATATTACTTTGAGTACTTACATTAATTGGCACACTTGGTGCATATTCTTTTAATACATCTATTACACCACCATCTGCTGCAATTATTCCATCTGGTTTTAATTCTTCTAATTTTTTTGCCATTTCGATTATTTCTGGATATTTTTCATCCCACGCAAATATATTAAGTGTAACATACACTTTTTTTCCTATGTTATGTGCATATTTTATTGTTTTTTCTAAATCGTCATCTTGCATATCAGCTCTTGTTCTTAGTGATAATTCTGATGTTCCACAATATACTGCATCTGCACCATAAAGAAAAGCTATTTTTGCTTTTTCAAATGAACCTGCTGGTGCTAATAATTCTGGTTTTTTCATAAATCTTTCTCCTCTTTAATTTATTATTTTAATTTCTACCTTTAACTTACATATTATATATTAACATATTTCTACATTTTTTTCAAACAAAGAACACCACTAAAATTCTAGCAGTGTTCCTTTAAAGTTATTCTTTTATATCCTGCTTTCTTTCTTCTTTGTATTTCTTCATTACTGTATGTTCATCAACAATTTCTTTTATGTTGTAAATACATGCTCCTATTCCCAAAAGTGCTATTATACAAAAAGTTCCTGGAAATAGTATTAACAAAAACACAATTGATATAACATATACTCCATCATATCCTTCTGGATAATCTTTTTGGATTGAAACAATATTTTCCTCACTATCAAAATAGATGTTTACCTCATACCTCCCATGTTTGAAATTGAAAACATAGTAACCATCTATTTCACTTTTTGAAAGATTAGAACTATCAACCTCCTCACTATTGGTTAGTTCTTCTAAAGTAAGACCTTTATCCTCAATTCTTTTAGCCTTTTTGTCTAGAAATTCCATAGATTCTTGTCTATTTTCTCCAGAAATTTCTTTATTGATTTCACTAACAAAGCTAGGAATAGTTGGAACTCCAATAACAATACTAAGGATTACGCAAAAAATAATTGTAGCAAGATTTTTCAGAATACCTTTTACCATTTTTCCTCCTTTATTTAAAGGGCTGTACATACTTATGAATACTAGCTAAAAAGCTAGGTAAACCAAGGAAATATGTATAAAAATATGTATATATTATATAATAATTTTATGTAATTCGTCAATAATTCTCTTTTATTTGTTTTTTTATGTAAATTATGATATGATTTTATTGTATTGTAAAATACCTATTTTTAAGGAGATTACTATTATGTCATCTAACACTACTCAAATTCGTGCTAAAATTATTAATGCTCAAACTAAAAAGATTTCTGCTGAAATTGAAATTCTAAATCTTCTTATAGAAGCTGGAAACAAAAAAGAAGCAGAATCATTGTTTACAACCGTAGAACATGATATTAACACTCTTATTAATCAGGATTGGTATGGAAAGCTTTTAGCAGATTTTAGAGATATAATTAGACATATTTAATAGTTCTCTAAAGACCAGCCTTATACTTAGCTGGTCTTTCCTAATTATTTCTTAAATTTAGTTATTGCTAACCCATCTCCAACTTCTAATATTTTCGTATCTAATCTTTCATCTTCTGTTGTTTCTTTAATGTATTCTCTTAAATTTCTAACAGCTGTACGTTGTTTATGTTTATTATAATCACTTAAAACATATCCTTTATACAAAATATTATCTGCAAATATTATACCATCACTTTTAAGCATTCTAAGAGACTCTTTTAAGAAAAATGGATATTTACCTTTTGCTGCATCAATAAAAATAGCATCATATTTTCCTTCTAATGTTGGTAAAATTTCTACAGCATCACCTTCGTAGATATTTATTTTACCTTCTACTTCTGCTTTTTTTATATTTTCTTTTGCCTCTAGTACTCTTATCTTTTCTCTTTCTATAGTATCTATACTTCCATCTTCACTTAAAAATTCTGTAAAACATATTGCAGAATAACCAACAGCAGTACCAATTTCTAGCATTCTTTTTGGTTTATTATCTTTTAAATATTTTTCTATTACTTCTAATGTATCATCCATTATTATTGGAATATGTTCTTCTTGTGCTTTTTCTTTTATTTTCTTTAATTCTTCTTTGTTCATTTCATTCCTTTCTTTTAAACAATTGGGGACGGTGCTTTTTTGTTTCAATTTCCTGTTTTAAAAAGTGATACAAAAATCCTCCGTCCCCAAAATTCTCATTTTATTCTTTTCTTCTTGCTGCTCTTTCTCTTTCTTTTGTGTCTAATATTTTCTTTCTTAATCTTATTGATTTTGGTGTTACTTCAACTAATTCATCATCTTGGATAAATTCTATTGCTTGTTCTAAGCTCATTTGAATTGGTGGCACTAATCTTAATGCTTCATCTGACCCTGATGCTCTTGTATTTGTTAAATGTTTTTCTTTACATACATTTATACTTAAATCTTCTCCTCTAGAGTTTAATCCTACTATCATTCCTTCATATACGTCTACTCCTGGTCCGATGAATAGTTCTCCTTTATCTTGTGCATTATATAGTCCATATGTTACTGATTTTCCTGCTTCAAATGCTACTATTGTTCCTCTAACTCTTGCTTGTATTTCTCCTTTATATGGTTCATATCCATTAAAAATATGATTCATTGTTCCTTCACCTTTTGTATCTGTTAAGAATTCTGTTCTATATCCTATTAATCCTCTTGAAGGTATCTTAAATTCTATTTTTGTATGTCCATCTTCTGCTGGTTCCATATTTGTCATTTCAGCTTTTCTTCTACCTAATTTCTCAATTACAGTTCCAACGCTTTCATCTGGTACATTTACAACTAAATCTTCTATTGGTTCACATTTTTCTCCATTTATTTCCTTTATAATAACTTTTGGACGTGATACTAATAATTCAAATCCTTCTCTTCTCATTGTTTCTATTAATACTGATAAATGAAGTTCTCCTCTTCCTGATACTTCAAAGCTATCTGCTGAGTCTGTTTCTTTTACTCTTAACGATACATTTCTTTCTAGTTCTTTAAATAATCTGTCTCTTATATGACGAGATGTTATAAATTGTCCTTCTTTTCCTGCAAATGGTCCATTGTTTACACTAAATGTCATAGATACTGTTGGTTCATCTATATCAACAAATGGAATTTTTTCAGGATGATTTAAATCACAAATCGTATCTCCTATGTTTATTTCTGGTATTCCTGCAATTTCAATTATATCTCCTGCTTTTCCTGTTTCTACTTCTACTTTATCCAGTCCCATATGTGTATATACTTTTGCGATTTTTCCTTGTAAAATTTTATCTTCTCTTCCACATATTGAAACTGGCATACCTACTTTCATTTCTCCACGTTCTACTCTTCCTACTGCTATTCTTCCTACATAATCATCATAATCTATATTTGATACTAACATTTGTGCTGGTCCATCTTCATCACAATTAGGTGCATCTATTGTATTTATTATTGTTTCAAATAAACAATGTAAATTGTCGCTCTCATCACTTAAATTCATTTTTGCAATTCCTTGTTTTGCTGATGCATATACAACTGGAAAATCTAATTGTTCATCAGATGCATCTAATTCTATAAATAATTCTATTACTTGGTCAACTACTTTTTCAGGAGTTGCACCAGGTCTATCTATTTTATTTATTACTACTATTGGTTTTAATCCTAAAGCTAATGATTTTTTTAAAACTTCTCTTGTTTGTGGCATTGCTCCTTCAAAAGCATCCACTAATAAAAGTACTCCATCTACTGTTTTTAGTACTCTTTCTACCTCTCCACCAAAATCAGCATGTCCTGGTGTATCTACTATATTTATTTTTATTCCATTATACATTACAGCTGTGTTTTTTGATAGAATTGTTATTCCTCTTTCTTTTTCTAGGTCATTTGAGTCCATTATTCTTTCTGCTACTTGTTCATTTTCTCTAAACACGTGGCTTTGTTTAAGCATTGCATCTACCAATGTTGTTTTTCCATGGTCTACGTGTGCTATTATTGCAATATTTCTTATGTTTTTATTGTTCATCTCTTACCCCTTCTTTTTTACAAAAATCTCTTTCCTTAAGTCCGCAAAAAAGGACTTAAAGTCTCCTTTAAATCCTTACAATTATACACCAATTAAGCCATTTTGTCAACCAATTTTACTTTACAACTTTCACTGTTTTTCTTTTTAATCTATAGCATCTGATACATCTACTTCATAATCTAAATTTATTGTAAATAGATATGTTTTACCTTCCTCGTTTGTTATTGTTCCTTTTCCTATATCATTTTCCCAATTAAATTCATTTATAGTTGCTCTATCTATATAATTTTTAAGAACTTCTTTATTACAATATTCTTCAAATTGTAAAGTTGGATTATGCATAATATCTTGTCTTATTGACAAAACAGCTAATAATAATCCTTCTTTTATCTTTGTTTTATCAGTATCTTCTTTTGCATCTTTTGCTTGTCCAATCATTCCTCCTGTAGCATAAGCATTCATAACTCTAATTGTAGAAACCATCTTGTTGTCTTTAGTAAAAATATATACATCAATTGTACTTTCATCATTAATTACATCTTGATTTTCCATATCTATTTGAACTACATATAATATATAGTTACTAAACATTTCTTGATATTCTTCATCTGTTATATCTATATTTGTATTATTTTTAAAATCATCTTTTCCTTCTATTTGTCTAATATTTCTTATTGAGTATTCATAAAATTCTTCATAATCTTCATATGCCATTTTCAAAATCGTTTCTATATTTCGTTCTCTTGTATTTTGTCTTAAAATACTAAAAAATTCATCTTCATCAAATAATTTTGAAGCAGACTGGAAGTCTTTATTCTTCATATAATTATAATTTCTATTTATTATATCTTCCACAGTTTGAGAATTATTGGTCTTGTTTACATTACTTTCTGCTACTGTGCTGTTTTCTATTTCTTGCTTATCTCCTTCATTTCTCTTTGTTAAAAATAACATTACAATCAATATTATGATTATAATTACTACAATTATTATTCCGATTCCTAAAATTTTTTTGTTCATATTAAATTTTTCCCTCATTTTCGATTTTTATTTTATCTTTTCCTCTATCCATTCATACAAACCATCAGGTATCCTTGCAAGTGATGATATATTTTCATCTTTATTTATATAATAACAGTACCTTTTTTCCCCTAGTTGTATCCCTATAGAAATAGAATCATAATATTTAACTTCTACTTCTTTTGCTAGCATTAATTTTACCATTTCCCTTCCAGATAGTGGCTCTAATTGTTCTATATACTTAGATAATTCATTTATATCTTCTGTTGATGTTATAGCAACTTTCTTTTTTGGTTTATCTGTTCTTAAACTATATTTTGTAATAACTATATCACCAGAAATATTAAGTGACTTATTTCTAATTACCAAAAAAACAGTAAATATTACACATATAATAATTATTATACTAACTATAAGTATGGTAATTTTTTTATTCATTTTTTAACTCCCATTTTTAATAAATTATTTAGCAAGTTCTATAATATTATCCATTATTTCCTTTGTTATGTTATCTAAAACATCTTTATCTTTTGAACCTTTATACTTGCTATAATCTAACGCTTTTCCATAATTAATAACAAGTTTTCTTTGTTCTTTAGTTCCTCCTTTTATACCACAAGGAACTACTTTTGCTCCGCTTCTTAGAGCAAAAAACGCTACACCATCTTTTACTTTTTCTCCTTTTGCTAAGCCGTTTCTTGTGCCTTCCGGAAATAGTGCAATACATTTACCTTCTTTTAAATCTTTTAAAGAACTTTTAATTGCTGCTATATCTTTTTCATCCCTTTTTACAGGTATTGCTTCAAATGCCCATCCTAAGAATGCTAAAAATTTATTTTCATAAAGTTCTTCTTTTGCTAAAAACTTTATATCTCTTTTAGCAGTAACAACAATTACAGGTGGGTCTATATAACTTCTGTGATTTCCACAAAAAATAACTGGTCCTTCTTTTGGAATATTTTCTATACCGTTTATCTCCATTCTATAAACTAGCTTAAACCATATATACAAAGCTCCTCTAACTATAAATTTAACAATTTCTTTAAATCCACTTTTTATCTTACTCATAACGACTTCTCCTTATGTTCTTTTCTTATTTATTATATCTATTATTTTATCTACCACTTCTTCTATCGTCATATTACTAGAATCTATATATATAGCATCTTCTGCTCTCTTTAATGCTCCTATTTTTCTTGTTTTATCATCTAAATCTCTTTGTTTCATATTTTTTTCTATTTCTTCATATGTCATTTCAATTCCTAATTCTTCATTTTGCTTTATTCTTCTTTTTACTCTTTCTTCTAGGGTTGCATCTAAAAATATTTTAACATTTGCATTTGGAAACACGTAAGTTCCTATATCTCTTCCTTCCATTATTACATCTTGATGTTCTGCTTGTTTCCTAAAAATATCATTTAACTTAAATCTTACTTCTTTTATTGAAGAAACTGTTGATACTGTTGTTGCAACATCTTTTTCTCTAACTCTAAAAGTTACATCTTTTCCATTTAAGTATATTAAGTCTTTGTCATTTACTTTCCTAAATTCTATTTTTATTTTATCTAATAAACTTATTATCTCTTTAGTATTAGTTACAGGTATATTATTTTGAATAGCAGCTAGAGCTACACTTCTATATGCTGCTCCTGAGCCTATATTTGTTAATCCAAGTTTTTTACTTACAATCTCTGTAATTGTTCCTTTTCCGCTTCCTGCCGGTCCATCAATTGCAACTATAAAAGCCATTTATTTTTCCTCCCCTTCTTGTGGTACATATATATTTTTTGCAACAACTTCTAGCTCTACCACATTCATTGCTGTTAATTTTTCTATTTCCTTTTTTGCTTTTTCTTTAAAGTCCTTTAGACCTTGTACTACATTAAAACCATAAACAATACTAACTTCCATATAAATTTTAGCACCTTCTCCATAATTTTCTACTCTTGTTTTTAGTATTTTATGTATTGCTTCGGTTCCACTTGCTAAATATTCTAGTATTTGTCTAAAAACTAAATCTGATATGGTAAATTTTCCTAAATAACTAAATGTAGGTCTTATTATAGACTTTTCTGAAATATATGGCTTTTGTCCTTTTCCTTTTGATTTAAATATCTGAAGAGGATCTAATAAATATCCTGAAAAATCTTTTTTTATTTCAAATGTTGGTACTGGTATTACATGCTTTCCTTCTGTTACCCTTATTCTTCTTGCAGTTTTCATTTCTTGTTCTGTTGCAACATCTGTAATATATGTTGTGTCAGAAACTTCTGGAAGTCCTAAGTTTGCTGCAATTTTTTGCACCATTCCATCTGAAGTACCAAGTATTAATATTTTATCTGCTTTATATTTCTTTAAAGCTTTTATTATTGGTTCTCTTTCTTTCTCTTCATAAAATAAAGCATGTCGTACAGTTGCAACTTTTGTCTCTGCTTTCTTTGCTGACTCTCCTGCAATTACTTCATTATCTTTTATAAGTAATCCATCATCTATTATAAAATTAATATTCTTTTCACTAGCTACCATTTGTGCTCTATAACTTTTTCCTGTACCTGAAGGACCTACAAAAGCATATACTTTTATTTTTTTCATAAATGGTAACTTGTCTTTTATTTCATCTAATATCATTATTTGCTCCTGACTTTAATATTATTAATTAATACAATTCGTATTATACCATTTTATTTTATTATCTACAAGAGCAAAATAATGAATTATTTTCTTTTAATTTATTATATTTTTTATACTTTTATCAATTTTACAATAAAATTATTATTATTATTTACATTTTTGTCACAAATTTTAGTTTACATATTTTCTTTTGATATAAAATATGTTATAATTATAATAGTTGATGTTTAAAGGGGGAAAAAACCTTATGTGGTATGTTTGGTTAATATTAGCAGGAATTTTTGTAATTGGTGAAGTTTTAACTTCAGGATTTTTAATTTTTTGGTTTTCTTTAGGTTCATTAATTGCAATGGTAGTTAGCTTCTTTATTCCTGATGTAATAGTTCAAACAACTGTATTTTTAATATCTTCTGTAATATTAATCTTAGCTACTAAACCATTAGTTAAGAAATTTGCAAATATTGATACAGTAAAAACCAATGCTCAATCTATAATAGGTAAAAAAGGTCTAGTTACAAAAGATATTAATTCCATAAAAGCTACTGGTCAAGTTAAAATAGATGGAGAACTTTGGTCAGCAGTTGGATTAAATGATATGGATATTTCTAAAGGTACAGAAGTTAAAGTAATAGAAATTAAAGGTGTTAAAGTTATCGTTACACCAATAAAATAAGTTATCAAAATTATACATAACATATATAAAAAGTAAAAGGAGGAAAATTATATGTTAGTTTTAATTATTTTATTAATTATCGTCTTAGTTCTAGCTGCAATGTCTATTAAAATTGTAAAACAAGCCGAAGTATACATTATAGAAAGATTAGGTAAATTTTATAAGGTAGCTGATGCCGGACTTACAATAATTATACCTTTCTTAGATCATGTAAGAAGTGTTGTAAGTTTAAAACAACAAACTATGGATATACCACCTCAAGATGTTATTACTAAAGATAACGTTACAATTACAATAGACACTGTTGTGTTCTATCAAATAACTGATCCTGCAAAGGCAGTTTATGAAATCCAGTCTTTAAAAAAAGGTATCGAATATTTAGCAATTACAACTATTCGTGATATTATTGGTAAAATGAGTTTAGATGAAACATTTAGTTCAAGAGACGGAATTAACACTCAATTAAGAGTGGTATTAGATGAAGCAACAGATAGATGGGGTTGTAAAATTGATAGAGTTGAAATAAAAGATATTACACCTCCACCAGATGTAAAAGATGCAATGGAAAAAGAAATGAACGCAGAAAGAAATAAAAGAGCTATGATTCTAGAGTCTGAAGCTCAAAGACAATCTGCTATTACTATTGCTGAAGGTAAAAAACAAGCAGCTATATTAGAAGCTGAAGCTGACAAAGAATCTCAAATTAGAAGAGCAGCCGGTGAAGCTCAAGCTATTCGTGAAGTTGCTGAAGCTAAAGCTAAAGAAATTCAAATGGTTTATGAATCAATTAAAAGAGCTAATCCTGATGATAAATTAGTTCAATTAAAATCTTTAGAAGCTTTAGAAAAAGTTGCTAGCGGTGAAGCAAATAAAATATTTATACCATTTGAGGCTACAAATGCTTTAAGTTCTTTAGGTGCTATGGCTGAAGCTGTTAAAGATACCAAAAAAGACTCAACAAAAAAAGATGACACAACATCAAATGAATAGTTATTTTTAAAAGATAAAATAAAAAACAAGAAGATTATAAAATCTTCTTGTTTTTTATTATGAGATGAGACACAAGGGGACAACCCCTTAAAATTCTCATTTAATCAATTTCAATTGCACCAGTATATAAACCATAATACATACCTTTATTTTTAATTAACTCTTCGTGTTTTCCATGTTCTATAATACTTCCGTGGTCTAATACCATTATTAGGTCTGAATTTTTAATTGTTGATAATCTATGTGCTATTACAAAAACTGTTCTTCCTTTCATTAATTTATCCATACCATCTTGAACTACTTTTTCTGTTCTTGTATCTATTGAAGATGTTGCTTCATCTAATATTAATACAGGTGGATTATTTAGAGCCGCCCTTGCAATCGAAAGTAATTGTCTTTGTCCTTGTGATAGACCTTCTCCGCTTCCTTCTATCATTGTATCATATCCATGTGGTAAGTGTTTTATAAATTTATCTGCGTTTGCAAGTTTTGCAGCTTCTTCTACTTCCTCATCTGTCGCATTTAATTTACCATATCTGATATTTTCTCTTATTGTTCCTGTAAATAAATTAGTATCTTGTAATACCATTCCTAAAGATCTTCTTAAATCTTGTTTTCTTATTTTTTTAATATTAATTCCATCATAACGTATTTTTCCACCTTGTATGTCATAAAATCTATTTATTAGATTTGTAATAGTTGTTTTACCAGCTCCTGTTGCTCCTACAAATGAAACTTTTTCTCCTTCTTTTGCAACTAAAGTTATATCGTGTAATATTTCTTTATTTGGCTCATATCCAAATTTTACGTGTTCTAGTTCTACGTTTCCACATAATTTTGTATATGTTACATTTCCATTGTGATGTGGATGTTTCCAAGCCCACATACCTGTTCTTTCTTCTACTTCTACTATTTTTCCATCTTCTTCTTTACAATTAACAAGTGTTACATATCCATTATCTTTTTCTGATTCTTCATCTATTAAATCAAATATTCTTTCAGCTCCGGCTAGTGCCATAATTATTGAATTCATTTGTTGTGATACTTGACCGAAGCGGATTTGTAAATGCTTTTATATATTGTAAGAATGCCGCAATTCCACCTATTGTTAATATTCCATTTATTGTTAGAACTCCGACCTATTACTGCAACTAATACATATCCTAAGTTTCCTATGTTCATTATACAAGGCATTAAAGTATTTGCATAACTATTTGCTTTTGTCATACTATCACATAATGCTTCATTTAATTTATCAAATCTTTTCTTGTTTTCTTCTTCATAACAAAATACTTTAACAACTTTTTGCCCTGCCATCATTTCTTCTATATATCCGGTCTACTATACTTAAATTCTTTTGCTGAGCTATAAAGTTTTTAGAACTTCTTTTTGCAAAAAATTTAGATACTAATACCATTATAAGAACCATTACTAATACAAATAATGTCATATAAATGTCTGTTGCAAACATTGCAAATAATATTGCTATCATTGATATTGCACAAGAAAATACTTGTGGTATACTTTGTGATATCATTTGTCTTAATGTGTCTACATCATTTGTATATGTACTCATTGTTTCACCATGTGGGTGGCTATCAAAATATTTTATTGGAAGTGTTTGCATATGATGGAACATTTCTGTTCTTATTCTTTTTAATACTCCTTGTGAGATGTTTATCATTAATCTATTATATAAATATGTTCCAACTATTCCAAGTATATAAATTACAGCCATAATAATTATTGCTTGTAATAAATTACTATAATCAGGATTTCCATTTCCAATTAGAGGCGTTACTATATCATCTATTAAATATTTAATAAATTGAACACCTAAAACACTTGCTATAGCACTTACTATGATACTAATACACACAACTACAAATTGAAGTTTATATGTACTTGTTACATATTTTAATAATCTTTTTAATGTTTTAAATGCATTTTTAGTTTTCTTCTGTTTTTGTTCCATCATCTTCATCTCCCTTCTTTTGAGATTCATATACTTCTTTATATATTTCATTTGTTTTTAATAATTCTTCAGATGTTCCTATTCCGTTTATTTTACCGTCATCTAATACTATTATTCTATCTGCATCTTCTACAGATGTTATTCTTTGTGCTATTATTATTTTTGTTGTATTTGGTATTTCTTCTCTAAATGCTTTTCTAATTAATGCATCTGTTTTTGTGTCTACTGCTGATGTTGAGTCATCAAGTATTAATATTTTTGGTTTTTTAAGTAGTGCTCTTGCTATACAAATTCTTTGCTTTTGACCACCAGATACATTTGTTCCACCTTGGTCTAGAATTGTATCATATTTATCTGGAAATTCTTGAATAAACCCATCTGCTTGTGCTAATTTACATACTCTTACTATTTCTTCATCAGATGCCTCTTTATTTCCCCATTTTAAGTTTTCTTTTATTGTTCCTGAAAATAATACATTTTTTTGAAGAACTACTGCAACTTCATTTCTTAATGTTTCTATATCATAATCTCTTACATCTATTCCACCTACTTTAATTGAACCTTTTGTTACATCATATAGTCTTGGAATTAGATTTACTATTGTTGATTTTGAGCTTCCTGTTGCTCCTATTATTCCTATTGTTTCACCTGATTTTATATCTATATTAATATCTTCTAAAGGCAATTCATCTTCTGCTTTTGCATCATCATATTGGAAAGATACATTTTCAAATTTAATTGAACCGTCTTTTACTTCCATTACAGGGTTTTCTTTATTTTTAATTGTACTTTCTTCGTCTAAAATTTCTATTATTCTTTCTGCTGAAGATTGTGCTATTATTATCATTACAAATACAAATGATAACATCATTAAGCTAGATAGTATTTGCCATGCATATGTTATTATGCTAGATAGTTCACCTGCTTGCATAGAACCTCCTACTATCATTTTTGCTCCTATCCAAGAAAGTAATAATATACAAGTATATATTGTAAGTTGCATTGCTGGTCCATTAAATGCTACTATTTTTTCTGCTTTTTTAAATAAGTCATATACTTTTGAGTTTACTTCTTCAAATTTTTTCTCTTCGTGTTCTTCTCTGTTATATGCTTTTACAACTCTAATTGCATTTAAGTTTTCACCAACTACTCTGTTTAATACATCATATTTTTTGAATACTTTTTCAAAATATGGGTGTGCTTTTGTTGCTATAAAGAACAATGCTACTGCTAATATTGGCATAGTACATACAAATATTAATGCTAATCTACTATTAATGCTAAATGCCATTGCTAATGCAAATATAAGCATTATAGGTGCTCTAACAAGTATTCTAATTATCATCTGAAATGCCATTTGTACATTTGTTACATCTGTTGTAAGTCTTGTTACTAAACTTGATGTTGAGAATTTATCTATATTTGTAAATGAATAGTTTTGTATATTATAAAACATACCTTGTCTTAAATTTTTTGCAAAACCTGATGATGCTTTTGCTGCAAATCTACCTGATAACATTCCAAATGTTAATGATAAAAAGGCTGATACTACTAAAATAGCTCCTATTTTAAATATATAGTTTAAGTCTCCATTTTGAACACCAATATCTATTATTTTTGCCATTAGATATGGTATTACTACTTCCATTATAACTTCAAAAATAACAAATATTGGTGTTAATATTGAATCTTTTTTGTATTCTTTTATAAATTTTGAAAGTTTTTTTATCATTATTTTATCCTCTCCTCTCTAAATTTTTAGCCATTTTTTTAGTTAGTTCTACGTATTTTTCTACCTCTTCTTTTGTTAACCCTTCTTGCATTTTCTTTTCAGTGTTTTTAATACTTTTATCTAACTTTTTCCTTAATTCTAAAGCTTTTTCAGTTAGAACTATTTTTTTTAGTCTTGCATCATTTCCTACCATTTCTCTTTTTATTAGTCCGTTTTTTTCCATATTTTGAATTATACCTGCACTACTTGCTCTTCTTAAATCAAATGCTTTTTCTATATCTTTTGCAAAAACATCTTTTTTTCTTGATTTTTCATAGATAAATCCTATCATTGCTGATTGTACACCTGTTATTCCATATTTTGTTACTTCTATATCTGTATTCCTTTTAAGTAATCTTGATAGCATATGTACGTTTCTTCCAAGTTCGTAATTCCACATAATATTCACCTTTACAAAATAAATAATTGTTAGATACCTAACAATTATTTATTTTAAAACTTTATTTTTTATTTGTCAAGAGAAATTTTTTATTTATTTCAAATTTATATAAATTTTCTTGGAACTCTTTTTCCTATTGTGCTTAATATTTCATAATTTATAGTATCACACTTTTTTGCAATATCTTCTAGTGTAATCTTTTTATTATCCCAAATATAGACATCATCTCCATATTTTATATCTTTTATATCTGTTACATCTAGCATAAAACTATCCATACAAATACTACCAATAATTGGTACTTTTTTGTCATTTATTACAACTTCTCCAACATTTGATAAAATCCTTTTTACACCATCTGCATACCCTATTGGTACAGTTGCAATTTTAGATTTTCTTTTAGTTATAAATCTTCTCCCATAGCTTATACTAGTTCCTTTTTCTACTTCTTTTATAAAAGTTATTTTTGATTTTAAAGTAACAACTGGCTTTAAATCTATTTTTTCTTTTATTCCATTTCCTGATTCATAACCATACATTATTATTCCTGGTCTTACTAAATTATGCTGATATTTTTTAAAATTTATTATTCCATTTGAAGCTAGGCTATGTACATATTTTATCTCAAAATTCGCTTTTATTTTTTCTATTGCTTTTTCAAATTTTTCTAATTGTATATTTGTATACTCAAAATCTTCATCCGCTGATGATAAATGTGTATATACTCCTTCTACTTCTATATTTTTATTTTCTTTTATAAAACTTATAAATTCATCTAATTTATCTAAACTTAATCCTGTCCTTCCCATTCCTGTTTCTAATTCTATATGAACTCTTAATTTAATATTTTTCTTTTTAGCTTCTTTTAAAAATTCATTAGAACATACACCAATAATTAAATTATTTTCAACAATTTTATCAATCTCTGTTACATATGGTTGATTTAATACAAAAATATCTTTTTTATAGCCTAAATTTCTTAAACTTATCCCTTCATCAACAATTGCTACTGCTACTATATCAAAATTATTTATTATATCTAGCCTTGTATTTATATAAGTTCCATAGCTTTCAGCTTTTATTACTGGCATAATTTTAGTTTCTGGCTTTAAAAACTTTCTTATTTGTTCTATATTATATTTGAAACTATCTAAATTAACCTCTAAAACAGTTGGTCTTGTAATATTATCTATCATGTAAACCTCCTTCTATATCATTTTTTTCTGTTCTTTGTGTATTATTCTCTATCATTATTTCTGTAGGTTTTGCATTACTTATATATTCTTTATATTCTTTTTTTATTTCTATATCATAATCTTTGTCATCTATTAATACTTGTGCAACTATTTTCCCCATACTACAAACATAGATTATTCCTTCATCTGATTTTTTTAATTGAAATGTATGATTATGATATTCAAATGTATTTTGCATATTTTGTATTGTATGTATCACCGTTTCCTCAAAATTTTTAACAGTCTCAATTGGAATTATGATACTTCCATATTTATCAAAATATTCTATATCATGGTCTTTTTTTACTGCAAACGCTGCTTCTTGTGAATTTTCAAAACTTTCACTCCATTTTACAAATTTTTTAGGTGCATGACCACCTTCTTTTTCTACAAAAGTTCCATCATCTACTTGTTTTATAAAATGATGTCCATTTTTTGAAGCTCTAAACAATACTAGATATTCATCTTCTTGTAATTTTGTATCTCCAAGTAATCTTACAAATGGAAATAATTCTAATATACTTGAGACACTTCTTTCAAAATTATTTCCGTCATTTTCTGCTGGAAATATACATGTATCAACTTCTAAAGCATATCCTCCACAATTTATATAAAAATTAAAATTTTCTTCAACTCTATCTGATACCATTTTTGAAAATTTATCTTCAGATTCTTCAAATAATTTCCCACTAATTAAAGATTTCATATGTAAATATTTTTTAGCATATGCATTACCTTTATATAATTCTTCTATTGCTTGTTCAACTACTGTTAAATCTGGTATATCAATTTTTTCTAATAATATTCTTCTAACTAAAACTTCTATAATTACTTCTATGTTTTTGTTTTTAAAATGATCTGATTCATTTTCATATTCAATATATTCTTTCTCATTTTGAGTTAGTTCAATTTTTCTTTTCAACTCCATTAAAGAATCTACTGTTATGTCTTTATCATCAAAATATATTTGTTTACTTTTATCACTTACTGTTTTATTATATAAACTAAAAATGGATTTTATTTCTCTTAGAATTTCATTAATCGTATCTTCTATAATATCTTCTCTTACTTGATTAAAATAATCCCAATCTCCTTGAAAATCTTTTTCAATTTGTTCTGTAATTTTCTTTTGAATTTTGTTTTTAAACTTTTTTTCAAATTCCATATTTTTACCATCCATAATATATTTTATATTTAAATTTTATAATAAAATATTTTATATTTCAAGAAATATTACATTTTATTAAATAATTAATTCTTTTAAACAAAAAAGAAGCCTTGTGTACGACTTCTTTATTGCTTTCTATAAATAACTAAATTATTTCACATCTAGCTAACTCAAACAATATCTCAAAGTTTCTCCTCGCTTTTAGCTCTCCATAACTTAAGCCTTCATAGCTTCTTCTACTGCAACTGCTACTGCAACTGAAGCTCCAACCATTGGGTTGTTACCCATACCAATTAGTCCCATCATTTCTACGTGTGCTGGTACTGAAGAAGAACCTGCAAATTGTGCATCTGAGTGCATTCTTCCCATTGTATCTGTCATACCATATGAAGCTGGTCCTGCTGCCATGTTATCTGGATGTAATGTTCTTCCTGTTCCTCCACCTGAAGCAACTGAGAAGTATTTTTTACCTGCTTCTATTCTTTCTTTTTTGTATGTACCTGCTACTGGGTGTTGGAATCTTGTTGGGTTTGTTGAGTTTCCTGTAATTGAAACATCAACGTCTTCAAGCCACATGATTGCTACACCTTCTCTTACATCATTTGCTCCATAGCATTTAACTTTTGATCTTTCTCCATCAGAGTAAGCAATTTCTTCAACTACTTTTACTTTTCCTGTAAAGTAATCAAAATCTGTTTTCACATAAGTAAATCCATTTATTCTTGAAATTACTTGTGCTGCATCTTTTCCAAGTCCATTTAATATAACTCTTAAAGGTTCTTTTCTTACTTTATTTGCTGATTTTGCAATTCCAATTGCACCTTCTGCTGCTGCAAAACTTTCATGTCCTGCTAAAAAAGCAAAACATTTTGTATCTTCTGATAATAACATAGATGCTAAATTTCCATGTCCTAATCCTACTTTTCTATCATCTGCAACAGAACCCGGAATACAAAAAGCTTGTAAACCTTCTCCAATTGCTTTTGCTGCATCAGCTGCTTTTGTACAACCTTTTTTTATTGCTATTGCTGCACCTAAAGTATAAGCCCAACATGCATTTTCAAAACAAATTGGTTGAACTCCTTTTACTATTTCGTATGGATTGAAACCTTTATCTGTACATATTTTTAAGGCATCTTCAAAATCTTTAATTCCGTATTTTTCCATAACTGGTTTTATTTGGTCTATTCTTCTTTCATAACTTTCAAATGTTACTGCCATTTTATTTCCTCCTATTATTAGATATTATTTTATTTTTCAAGATGTGTCCCTAATTGGACATTTTGTCCAAAAGGAAACGTCCCCAATTGGACATTATTCTTCTCTTGGATCTATTGTTTTTACTGCTTCATCAAATCTTCCATATGTTCCTGTTGCTTTTTCTATTGCTTCTTTTGGATCAATTCCTTTTTTAATATTATCCATCATCTTTCCTAAATGAACATATTTATATCCTATTATTTGATCATCTTTATCTAATCCTAATTCTAAGATATATCCTTCTGTTAATTGTAAGTATCTAGGTCCTTTTAAAGAACTTGAATATATTGTTCCAACTTGTGATGTATGTCCTTTTCCTAAGTCTTCAAGCCCTGCTCCTACAGGAAGACCTCCTTCTGAGAATGCTGTTTGGCTTCTTCCATATACTATTTGTAAGAATAATTCTCTCATAGCTGTATTAATTGCATCACAAACTAAATCTGTATTTAATGCTTCTAGAATTGTCTTTCCTGTTAATATTTCTCCTGCCATTGCTGCAGAATGTGTCATTCCAGAACATCCTAATGTTTCTATTAATGCTTCTTGTATAATTCCATCTTTTATATTTAATGTTAACTTACAAGCTCCTTGTTGAGGTGCACACCATCCAACACCATGTGTTAGTCCTGATATGTCTTTTATTTCTTTTGCTTTTACCCATTTTCCTTCTTCTGGTATTGGTGCTGGTCCGTGGTCTACTCCTTTACGAACATAGCACATGTCTTCTAATTCTTTTGAATAAGTCATTTTAATTGCTCCTTTCATTACTTTAAGTTTTTTTACATATATTTATTACATTTTAGGTCTTACCTAAAAATTAATAACTTTTTTATAAATTTAAAATTTTTAATTAATTATTATTTTTTTTCTTATATTTCTCTTCATATTTTTTTATTTGATCTTCTGATAATAATAATTGATTCTTTCTTTTTGGCTTATTTTTTTCTGTTTCTACTTTTAATTCTTTTTCATAGCTATATTTCTCAATACCAATATCACTATCTCTATTATTATTAACATCAATATTGTTATAGTCATTTCTACTGATATCATTATTGTTACTACTAGTTTCATCTGTATTATATGCAATTTTATTTTCTACATCCCTTATATATATGCCTGTTTCATATGTTTCTTTTCTTCTTATTGTTTTTGGTCCTAGTAAATATCTTTTTAAAATTTCTTTATCATTTTTATTTATTTGTTCTTCCCCAATTCCTAAATATTCATATCTCCATATAATATGCCTTTCATAACTATTAAACTCACTATGTTCTAAGTCTTCGTAGTTATATTCTACTTTAAATTTCATATTTTGAATTGACATTGTTATATTTGACCATAATGCACCTGTTTCTGACTTTCTAAATTCTTCTCTAAGTTGCTTTATTTTTACATATAAAATACTCACCAATTTCATATAATCATTTTCATCTAAATTAAATTTATTTGGTATTTCATATACATTAACAGGTTTCTTTTTAAATATGCCTTTTGGTATATAATAAAAATATAGTTCTCCTTTTTTCTCTCCATTTGGCCTATCTATTACTGAACTATATAAAAATAGTTTATCCCATTTTTCTGGTATCATATAATACAATTTTTTCTGTATATCTTCGTATATTTCTTTAATTTTCTTTGTGTGATTTAACATACTTTTATTCCTCGTTTAATAAACTTATTCCAGTCATTTCTTCTGGTTTTTCTAAATTCATTAAGTCAAGCATTGTTGGTGCTAAATCTGCTAATTTTCCATCCTTCTTTAACTTTAAACTTTTACTATCTGTTACTAATATTAATGGTACTGGATTTGTTGTATGTGCAGTATGTGGTTCTCCTGTCTTATAGTCTATCATTTGTTCTGCATTTCCGTGATCAGCTGTTATAATCAAATTCCCATGTTTTTGCTCTACAAGTTCTACCACTTTTCCTACACACTCATCTATTGCTTGAACTGCTTTTATTGCTGCTGGTAAACTTCCTGTATGTCCTACCATATCAGTATTTGCATAGTTTAATATTATGCAATCATATTTATCTTTTTGTATTGCTTCTAATACTTTATCTGTTACCTCATATGCACTCATTTCTGGTTTCATATCATATGTTTCTACTTTAGGTGATGGTACTAATATTCTATCTTCTCCAGGATATTGTTTTTCTTCTCCTCCATTAAAGAAGAATGTAACATGTGCATATTTTTCAGTTTCTGCAATTCTTAGTTGTGTATATCCTTTTTTACTAATATATTCTCCAAATGTGTTTTTTAATGTTTCTTTCTTAAATGCTATATGAACATTTGGCATTGTTTCATCATAACTTGTAAAACATACGAAATAAAGATTTAAATCTTTTTTAGTTTCAAATCCATCAAATTCTGGATCCACTAATGCTCTTGTTATTTGTCTTGCTCTATCTGGTCTAAAGTTAAAAAATATTACTGAATCATTTTTTTCTATTTTAGCTACTGGTGTATCTCCATTACAAATTATTGTTGGTTCTACAAATTCATCAAACACTTCTTTTTGATAAGAGTCCTCTATTGCACCTATCGCTGAACCTGCTTTATTTCCTATTCCATTTACTAACGCATCATAAGATTTTTTAACTCTTTCCCATCTCTTATCTCTATCCATACTATAAAATCTACCAGATATGCTTGCAATCTTTCCTATTTCTTTTTCTTTCATTTTATCTTGTAATTTTATAATATAACTTTCTCCTGATGCTGGTGGAGTATCTCTACCATCTAAAAAACAGTGTACATATACATCTTCAAAATCTCTTCTTTTGGCCATTTCAAGCAATCCAAAAAGATGACGAATATGGCTATGAACTCCTCCATCTGAAAGTAGACCCAAAATGTGCAATTTAGAATGATTTTTCTTACAATTTTCTATTGCTGATATAAATTCTGGATTAGTAAAGAAATCCCCATCTTCTATTGATTTTGTTATTCTAGTTAATTCTTGATATACAATTCTTCCTGCTCCTATATTTGTATGTCCCACTTCAGAATTTCCCATTTGTCCATCTGGTAATCCTACTGCTAATCCACTTGTTCTTATTTCTGTATTTGGATATTTTTTCATTAATTTGTCTATATTGGGTGTTTTAGCTAATTTTATAGCATTTCCATCTTTGTTTGGATTATCTCCAAATCCGTCTAATATCATTAGCATCGTTAGTTTATCTTTCATTTTATTTCTTACCGTCCTTTTCTCTTTGAAGCTGTTTTTTAGGACGGGGTCAAAAAACAGCTCCTTTATTTTTTTATTTTTACATAAGAGATGTTTTTTGACCCCGTCCTAAAAAACATCTTATTTATCAAAATTTACTATTTTGCTGAACTCTTCTGCTTTTAAGCTTGCTCCTCCAACTAGTCCTCCGTCAATATCTGACATTCCGAATAGTTCTTTGCTATTTCCTGATTTTACGCTTCCGCCATATTGTATTATAACTCTAGAAGCTGTTTCTTGTCCATAGATTTCCTGAATTTTATTTCTAATTTCTTTTATAGAATTATTTGCATCTTCACTAGTTGCTGTCTTTCCCGTTCCAATTGCCCAAATTGGTTCATAAGCGATTATTGTACTTTCTACTTGAGTTTTAGTTAACCCATCTAATGCAAGTTCTGTTTGTTTTGTAATTTTATCAGTTGTTTTTCCTGCTTCTCTTTCTTCTAATGTTTCTCCAACACATACTATTGGTTTTAATCCATATTTAAATGCTGCTTTTACTTTTTTATTTACTGTTTCATCTGTTTCAGCAAAATACTCTCTTCTTTCTGAATGTCCTATTATTACATATTCTACATTTATTGATTTTAACATTTTTCCTGAAACTTCACCTGTATATGCTCCTGATTCTTCAAAATGCATATTTTGTGCCCCTATTTTTATGTTTGTATTTTGTGCTGTAAGTAGAGCGTAAAATAAATCTGTATATGGAACACATAATATTACTTCATTTTCTGTATCTTTTACAAGTGGTGTTAATTCATTTATAAATTCTATTGCTTCTCCTGGAAGCATGTTCATTTTCCAATTTCCTGCTATTACTTTTCTTCTCATAATAATCTTCCTTTCTTTATATTTATATATTCATGATTTTAAGGGGAAGTTTTTTATTTCCCCTTAAATTTTATTTATCTTGTAAACATTCTATTCCTGGTAACTTTTTACCTTCTAAGAATTCTAATGATGCTCCACCGCCTGTTGATATATGTGTCATTTTATCTTGAAGTCCTGCTTTTCTTACTGCTGCTGCTGAATCACCACCACCAATTATTGTTGTTGCATCTAATTCTGATAAAACTTTTGCTATTGCATTTGTTCCTTTTGCAAATTGGTCAAATTCAAATAATCCTAGTGGTCCATTCCATACTACTGTTTTTGCATTTCTTAATTCTTCTGAGAACATTTCTATTGTTTTTTCTCCAATATCAAATCCTTCCCAATCATCTGGAATTTCTGTCCAGGCTACTGTTTTACTTTCTGTATCTGGTTTAAATTCTTTACCTACTCTAGTATCTACTGGAAGCATGAATTTTACACCTTTATCTTTTGCTTTTTGCATTAATTCTCTAGCTAAATCTAATTTATCTTCCTCACACATTGAATTTCCAACACTATATCCTTGTGCTTTAAAGAATGTATAAGCCATTCCTCCACCAATCATTAATGTATCTACTTTTTCTAATAAACTATCAATTACTCCTATTTTATCAGATACTTTAGCTCCACCTAAGATTGCCATAAATGGTCTTACTGGATTATTTAAAGCATCTCCTAAGAATTTTAATTCTTTTTCAATTAAAAATCCTGATACTGCTGGTAAGTATGATGCCACTCCTACTGTTGAGCTATGTGCTCTATGAGCTGCACCAAATGCATCATTTACATATACTTCTGCCATGCTAGCCAAAGTTTTACTAAATTCTGGATCATTATCTGTTTCTTCTCTATGGAATCTAACATTTTCTAATAATAATATTTCTCCTTCTTTTAGGTTAGTTGCTTTAAATTTAGCATCTTCTCCTATAACGTCTTTTGCCATAATAACATCTTGATTTAATAATCTTGATAATTCTTTTGCCACTGGCTCTAAAGAAAATTCTTTTTTAAACTCTCCTTTTGGTCTTCCTAAGTGAGAGCATAAAATAATACTGCAATTTTGTTCTAGTAAATATTTTATAGTTGGTAATGCAGCTACTATTCTTGTATTATCTGTAATATTTCTATTTTCATCTAATGGTACATTAAAGTCACATCTAACTAAAACTTTTTTTCCTTTCAAATCAATATCTTTTACTGTCTTTTTACTCATTTTTTTATTCCTCCTTTATTTCTTTTATTAGTTTGCACAATTTTCCTTATTTTATAAGACAAACCTATTTTATAACAAAAAAGAGCACTTTTCAAGTACTCTTTTTAATTTTTTTGCACATATTTAATTTATATTAGCTTCTGCTAGCAATATAGCAAGCAAGGTCTACTAATTTATTTGAATATCCCCACTCATTATCATACCAAGAAACTAATTTAACAAATGTATCTGTTAGCATAATTCCTGCTTTTGCATCAAAGATAGAAGTATGAGGATCACTTATAAAGTCTGAAGATACAACATCTTCATCTGTATATCCTAATATTCCTTTTAATTCTCCTTCAGATGCTTTCTTAACTGCTGCACAAATTTCTTCATATGTTGTAGGTTTTGCTAAATTACATGTTAAGTCAACAACTGAAACATCAACTGTTGGTACTCTTAAAGACATTCCTGTTAATTTTCCATTTAATTCTGGGATAACTTTTCCAACTGCTTTTGCAGCTCCTGTTGAAGATGGGATAATATTTGCAGCAGCTGCTCTACCACCTCTCCAATCTTTTTTAGAAGCTCCATCAACTGTTTTTTGTGTTGCAGTTGTTGAGTGAACTGTTGTCATTAGTCCTTCTGTAATTCCAAAGTTATCATTAATTACTTTAGCAAGTGGTGCTAAACAGTTTGTTGTACAAGATGCATTTGATACAATGTTCATACTTGGGTCATAAGTTTCATTGTTAACACCCATAACAAACATTGGAGCATCTTTTGATGGTGCACTAATTATAACTTTTTTAGCTCCTGCTTCTAAATGTGCCCCAGCTTTTTCCATTGTTGTAAATACTCCTGAACATTCTAGTACGTATTCTACTCCAAGTTCTCCCCATGGTATATTATGTGGGTCCATTTCATTATATACTTTTATTACATTTCCATTTACTACTAGATTTCCATCTTTTTCTTCTATAGTTCCATTAAATCTTCCATGAACTGTATCATATTTTGTCATGTAAGCCATGTAGTCTGCTGTAACAAATGGATCATTTACTGCTACTACTTCTACTCCTTCTTTTGCAAGTGCTGCTTGGAATGATAATTTTCCGATTCTTCCAAATCCGTTAATTCCTATTTTAACTGACATAATAAATTCCTCCTTATAAAAATTATTTTATTACCTCACTTAAGGCATTTATTATTCTATACCAAAATATTCCATATTGCAAGTAGTATTTTAAAAGTTTTTTATAAAGTTATAACAAAGAAAAAGGAGCCTTCAGTATGACTCCTTTTTCTAACCAAACACAGTTGTATTTGGATTTTGCCAGTTTTAGCAGTTAATCTGCACTTCCCAACACTTGTCTTTGGGAGTTCCTCCAATGACCATGAAGCCTTTCCTTTCATCATCAAGGCATGTGATTGCACTGAGCTTAGTTACATAGGGCAGTATGGTTTCTATCTCCCCTTTAATGTAATCCTCATATTCTTCATCACACTCAATGGTGATAAAGTCAGTATCACACGCTTCTTGACAAATCTTAATCATTTGTTCAAGTCCTACAAGTTCTGAGACATGAATGTTCCATTCTACAGGCTTCTTCGAAGAAAAGTCAATAGAAAAAACACTCGAGAACCTAACCCTGTCCTCATCGGCAAAGCACCACCTCCATGAATTCAGGTCGTTCTCCACGTGCAAAAGCATCAACCTCATTTTCTGTCCTTTCTACTATTGCTAGTGCTGGGTACTGGCTGGTAGCTGTACCTACTATATATAATACCACAAAAATCAGATTTTTTCAACTTATGTCAACTTTGTTTTTTTGTAATATAAAAGGTAAGTATCCTATAAAATGATACTTACCTTTTAGACTCTTTATGGAAGTGGTGTATTAAGCTTTCTATCCCAGTCTTCTCTCATACTCTCAATCGCCTTCTTGTCATCTATAAGAAGCATACCTTCTCCATTATGATAGATAACAATTGTGACATCATCTTGAAACTTAAGAAGTCCACTTTCGTCAATAATAGTTACTTTAACTTTCTTAAATCTATTGTGAACTTTTCCTCGATACTCTTCCATTTTTGTCCTTTCTACTAAAAGCTATAAATTTATAGCTTTACCAAGCCACCAATTAAAAGTAAATTTATTTTACATCATATTATATATTTCTTGCAAGTAATTTCTATATTAAACTTATCATTTAAAATATATACCAGATGATTTATTACTTATACAACTTTTCTAGTACAATCAAAAACATAGCATGTGACCAACCAAGTCCAATAACCCAATTTGGTTTTAAAGTGCTATTATCTACTTGTTCTCCTAAGAAGTAATGTTTACCACAAGTCTTTACGACAAAATCAAAAGTTTCTTTTGCTTTCTTCTTTTCTCCTGTTTCTAAATAATAAAGTGTCATCCAAAGATTAGCTATAGGCCAAGGATTACCATTCATATAATGATCACCTTCAAATCTTTGGTATCCACCTGTATATGTACGTAAATGTAAATTAATACTTTCAACTGTATTTTTAACTTTATTTTCCTTTGACTTAAACACATTAAATGGATAAACTGCTCCTAAAAAGCTTATGTCCATTTTTTTATCTTCTGTATTTCTAACATAAGAATTTTTTTGCTCATCATATAAATTCTCATTAATATAATTTTTTAATTTTCTTTGTAACTTTTCAATTTCCTTTTCATTTTTTTGAACTTTTTCTTCTTTTAATCTATTATTTTCAAATTCTGAAACATTTTTTCCAAGTGCCCTATAAATATTTAAAATAGCTTCAAATGCTGCATATATACTTGCTAAAGAATATAGATGAATTCCTTCGCACATTTCCCACAAATCATAACTTACATGATATTTATGTTCTCTTCCACTTCTTGCCCTTGTTTCTTCTTCAATTTCATCTTTTACAACATCTCTTTTTTCTTTATCTATTCCTTCAATACCAAGCCAATCTTCAACATATTTTTTCAAAAAGTCTATTGCTTTTTCACACATTTGAAGATTATCTTTTAAGAATTTTTCTGATTTTGTAACTTTGTAGTGTTCATAAACACCATATACAACACTTGCTGTTTCATCTACTTGATATCCCCAACAAGGAGCAAGTTTCATATCTGTAAAAAATCTTTGTTCCCACATTCCATCTTTACTTTGTGTCTTCTTACAAAATACTTTATAAAATTTTTCAGTTTCTTTTTCCATATTTACAATATCCATAGCTTTTGTTACAAATACCGCATCTCTTGGCCAACAATAAGCATATCTTCCACATTTTGTAAAATCTTCATCTATTTCAGGTGATGCAATTATCCCTCCTGTTTCTGGATTTGTAAGTAAAGGAAATAATAATATACTTCTTTTATATATTTCAAAAATTCTTTCTTCATAACTGTTCTTAGGCTCTTTTAAGTTTAAACCATTATGAGCTTTTAAATATTTTCTCCAATAGCTTTTAGTTGCTGTATATTCTTTTTTTAAATCTAATTTAGTAATTCTATCTATTTCATCTTCTAAACTTGATATATTTCTATTCTCATCTATTAAAATACATATTTCTAAAATCTTTTTTCCTTGAGGCTCTATAATTCCTATATCATAACAAATACTTGAATCTTTTGACATTCCTATATAGTCTTTATCATAAATTTCACCAGTTTTTATAGTATTGTAACTTCCATTTATTTGATGTTTTGAAATTTTCTCTCCTTTTGCAAATGTAGATACAGCAAAATCGTGTGCATATTGAATCATTCCATTATCTATAACTTTGCAAGACACATGGTTGTTTTTATCTGATAATAATTCTGAATGAATATAGAACTTAGTATCTAAATCTATTTTTCCTTCATTTAAGAATGCATATCTTTTTACTAAAACATTTTCTTTTAATAACATAAAGTCTGTTTGAACTATTGTTAAATTAAAATATGTATTTGTCACTTCTGTATTTAGTATATTTGTATCTGTATCATAATATTGTTTATATCTATTATTAATATCATCATGTAAATATATTAAATCAGATTGGTTTATCTTGACTCCTGTATGAAAGAAATTTATATATTGTCTATTATCTTTACTTGGAAAATATAGTCTTTGTAATTCTCCTTTTCCTGTAAAAGTCGCTATCATATTCTTATTTCCTATTATGGCTTCATTTAAATATTTATCACTCATATCTGTTTATTCTCCTTAATTTATCCTTCTATAACATTTAATATTTGTTTTTCTAAATCTTTTATCTTTTCGTTTATTCTAAATATATCTTCATCTCTTAAATTATCATCATCAACATCTTTTCTTACATATTCATCCATGTCTTTCATTTCACTCTTTAATTTTTCTAATCTTTCTAATATTTCTGTTCTCATTGTCTTAGGAAGTTTTCTTTCTATCTTATGAGTCATTTCTATTGTTTCTGAAATATCATAAGTTTCCCCAAAATCTGGTATAATTACTGGTATATTTGTCTCTTGTTCTATTTTATCCCTTAATACTACTTGTGATTCTTCTTCACCATGTACTAAGAATATATTTTTGGGTTTCTTTAAAAATGAATAAATAAAATTCATTAATCCTTCTTGGTCAGCATGTCCCGAATATCCTTCTATGTATTCTACTCTTGCATTTACTGCAAATTCTTCACCAAATATTTTCACAGTTTTTGCACCATTTACTATTTTGTCTCCAAGTGTTCCTGGTGCTTGATATCCAACAAAAAGAATAGTTGATTTTGGATTCCATATATTATGTTTTAAATGGTGTTTAATCCTTCCTACTTCACACATTCCACTTGCTGATATAATAATACTTGGTCTTGTATCTTCATTTAATGCTTTTGATTCATCTGCTGTTCTTGTAAAATGTAATCCTGGAAATTCTAAAGGATTATCTCCTCTTAATATTTCTTCTCTTACTTCTGGTTCAAAAAGATTTGTATTGTCTTTAAAAACTTCTGTTGCTGATATTGCGAGTGGGCTATCTACATACACATTTGCTTTCATTAATGTTTTATATTTTCTTCTAAACTCTTCATCATCTTTTTCATCTCTTAATTTATTAATCTCATAAAGAATTTCTTGTGTTCTTCCTACTGCAAATGATGGAATTACAACAGTTCCACCATTATCTAATGTTTCTGATACTATATTTAAGAAATCTTCAGCTTTTTTATCGTTTCTTAAATGTAATCTACTTCCATATGTTGATTCCATAACTAAATAATCTGCATTTTCTATCATTGTTGGTGCATCTAGAAGTGGTATATCATTATTTCCTAAGTCTCCTGTAAATACTGTTTTTTCCTCTTTACCATTTTCATTTACCCAAAGTTCTATTATACTAGAACCGAAGCATGTGCCCAGCATCATTAAAACGCACATGAATCTCAGGTGTTATCTCTATAATCTCATCATATTGAACTGGTTCAAATATTTCTAAACATCTTGCTGCTTCTTCTGCTGTATACATTGGTTCTATTTCAGGTAATCCTTTTCTTATTCTTTTCTTATTTTTCCATTTTGTCTCCATTTCTTGAATGTGTCCGGCTATCTGGCAACATCAAAGCACATAAGTCACATGTTGCTTTATGTGCATATACTTTATTTCTAAATCCTTCTTTATAAAGTTTTGGTATTCTTCCTGAATGATCAATATGTGCATGTGTTAATAGCATAAAATCTATAGTTTTTGGATCAAATTCAAATTCTTCCTCATTTCTTTCTTCTAATTCTGATTTTCCTTGCCACATGCCACAATCTATTAAAAATCTTCTTCCACAAGCTTCTACTAAATAATTTGAACCTGTAACTGTTTTAGTCGCTCCTAAAAAAGTTATTTTCATAAAAAATCCTCCTCTTAATAAAAAGCTTTCACTTTTTTATTGAATCTTATTGCTAAGTCTTTTTTGTTCATATTTACCTTGTTTGGCAATTCTTTTTTTTCACCAATACCATTTCCATCAAATACTTGTATATAATAATTTTCTTTTTCTTTTATTAATTTTACCTCTATATCTTCTATATTTATATTTCTATTTTGAAATAAACACTTTAGCAATTCATAATCTACATCTTCTTGCTTAGAAAATCTCTCAATTACCTTTAACTTATGTGCTTTTTCTAAGACCTTCTTTGTTTCACTTTCTACTTCTTTTTGTAATTTTTTTTCTTCGTAAATAGCATTTTCATAACTATATGGTAACATCAAATAATATCTAAATTCGTAAATTAATTTTAACATTTCCTGCTTTGAATCACATTTTTCTATTTTTTTATCAAAACATTTAATAAATAACTTTTGTATTTTTAGTTTTAAATTTTCGATTTTTTCATCTACATTATCTTCATCTGCTAATGATAAATACTTTTCTTTTTCCTCTAATTCTTTTTTATATCTAACATATTTTTGTGGATTTAATAGTTCGTTTAACTTTTCTATTTTTTCTAACTTTTTTACTCTTTCATCTGCCATCATTTTCGCAAGTATCCTCATACTAAATATTTTTTCTTCTAATGGCAATATTTCATTTCTTTTTTCGTATTCTTCTTCTAGTAAGTGTTTATTATTTATTGTTTCATCTATTATTTTTATATCATTAATTATTTTTATTTTTTCTTCTGTTACTTTCTCCACAAATGCTTCATTATCTTCCATTTGTTCTAACTCTTTTTCCACTAATTTCTTTTGTTTTAACATTTTTTCTTCTACTTTTTTATCAAATTTTATTTCTAAATATACTGAAATTTCCTTTAATAACTCTATTAATTCACTTACTTCTTTTTTTCCATAAAGCTTTTCTAATCTATTGTTAAATAGTTCCATATAATCTATAATAAATTCATTATTATTTATCCAGTTATTCATAAACTCATTTCCGACTAATAACAACAAATTTTGATAAATCAAATTATGTTCTATACTTTCTATCTCTCTTGGAATAGTTGTCCATGAATATCCATTAAAATCTCTTAATGGTTCTACCTGATTTATACAAGCTCCTACATTTATTAAATCCGATAAAGTTTTATTTACTATAAAATAATTATCTTTTATTATTTTATTTCTTTTTGATATTTTTGCTAAACAATATAAAACTTTTCTTTCTATATTATAGCAAATTATCCTTTTCTTTTTTTTCTCAACTAAAAATGTTCTTTTACCTATAATTTCACTTTCTTTAGAATTTGGCTTTATTAATTTTATTTCATCACAATTATTTTTTACACAATTAATTATACTTTCTATTAGCTCTTCTTTACTTACAACATCTTGTTTTACTTGTTTATAGTCCCTATATGATGTTTCTAATTTATACAATATGCTTAGGAGAATACTTTTTACATTCTCTGCATAAGCTTTTTTCTCAAGTACTCTTTCTAGTTCATTATTGTAATCTTTTTTTACAATTTTACCTATTAATTTTTCATTTTTCTTTTGCAAATTTCTTCTCCTTTCTTGAGACAAATAGGGACGCCCTTTTTTGTCTCATTTTTTTCTTTTGATTTTTAATTTAACTATTTCTGAATTTTTTTATTTTATATTCTTCAATCAACAGATTTACTTATTTTATTTTTTAGTAAATTTTCTTAGATTCCTAACTTATTTTTTAAAAGACTATTTGCACAAAAATTTATTATTATATAATTATCATCTAACTTTTTTAATCTTTCTTTATCAATATTGTTTTTTAAAAATATATTTGAGCTTATTTTTTCATATATTACTATATCATTATTTTTTGCTAATGACAATAAAAAAGCTTCTTCATCATAAATTATATATTGATCTTTTTCTATATCTTTTACTTTTTCACCTTTTTTTATATCTATTAAAGGCAATTTATTAAAGCTTGCATTTCTCATAGTTCTAAGTCTTAATCTTTTATATTTTTCTTCTTCATTTAGATTATAGAAGTCTTCTCCTAAAAATTGCTTTACAATTTCTTTTATATTTTCGAAACAATATTTTTCATCGTTCTCTACAATTACAATATTATTCATATTTTTCCCTATCTTTCTTCTTGTTCTTCATCTTTTAATTTTTCTATTATATCTTTTGGCACTTCTATTTCTTCAAAAACCTTTTTGAAATCTACTTTTCCAAATTTCAAACTATTTACTATTGATTCTTTTTCATTTAAAGCTTTATTTGCTTTATACCTTTCGTAATATATTTTTTGCTCTTCTTCAGTAAATAAAATCTTCATTAAAATATCCATTTTTGCATCTAAAGGTAAATCTTCTTTTAACATTTCTTTTAATGTATATATTGTTTTTTCTTCTTCTGTTAATTCTAATTTATTTTCTAATTTTTCTTCTATTTTGCCTAATTCTTCTGCTAATGCAACTGTTCGGCCAAACAAACGTATATTTTCTATCCAAATATCTGCATCTAATGTCCCATTTGATAATCTAAATTCTATGGTATTTCTGGCATTGTTTACACTCATTAAATTAAGGCTTCTATATCTACATCTTCCAAAAATTCCTTTTGCAACTAAGATAAACCTGTCTTTTGGTATTTTATCAAGTTCTCTGTCTCCTAATTCATATGATATAGGTTTTGCAAACTGCTCTATTCCTTTCCTTGGAAGTTCTCCTGGTTTATTTGATATTAAATAATATATTTCTTCTGCATTTCCCCATAATTCTACTAATTGTTTAAATCCTTCTTCTGTCTTTATGTAATCTGCTCCTATATGAACATGTGCACCACATTTAGGAGTTGCTTCCATTCCAAATAGTTTTAATATTTCATTTATTCTATAAATTTCTTGCACATCTTTTTTTCTATCATGCATTATTGGAGATGTATATTCGTTTCCTTTATTTCCTAAAGAATTATCTTTCTTACCTTCCCAATTTCTTAAATAATCTGGCAATAAATTATGTTTTTCTCCTACTGATTCTATTTCTATTCCTATTGTCATTTCTTTTGGCAATCCAAAAGCTGTATATTTACCATTTATATTTTCTTCATCTTTTCCATAAATTAATTCATATATTCTTTTATATTTTTCATTTATAGTCCCTAGTGCTTTTAATTTCTTTTCTTTATCGTATATTTTATTAATAACTTCAAGTTTTGCTGATTCACTTTCTAAATATGAAAGAGCTTCTATTCTTTTATCCAAATCTGAAATTGTTTCAATTATTTTAATTTTAGAATTTTCATCTTTAAAATTTTCCAAAAAGCTAATTTTTTTATCATCTGAATCTAGACTTCTAATTATTCTTATTCTATACTCTTCATATGAAAAGTTTACTAATTGAGCTATTTTTTTATCATCGTCTCCTAAATTTTCAATAATTTCTACTTTCAGGTTTTCATCCAAGATTTCATCTAATAATTCTATTTTTTTATCATCTGACTGTAAAGAATTTATAATTGTAATTTTATTATCATCATCTTTAATTCCTTTTAAAAATTTTATTTTTTCATCGTCACTTTCAAATCTTACAATTATTCTTGTTTTATATTGTTCTTCACTTAAATATGAAATTGCTTCTATTAAACTTTTATCATCTCTAATAGTTCTTATTATTTCAAATCTTGATTTTTCATCTTGTATTTTATCTAAAACAGAAATTTTATTTTTATCATTTTGTAAAGAAATGATAATTTCTACTTTCCACTTTTCTTGTGAAATATATTTTAGGCATTCTAATTTTTTTCCATCATATTTAATGCTTTTTATTATATATACTTTATTATTTTCATATGTTATTAGATTTAGCATTTCTACTTTTTTATTATCATCTTCTAGTCCACAAATAATTATTGTTGCATATTCCTGGTCTTCGTTAATAATAAATTTTAATGCTTCTAATTTGTTACTATCCAATTTTAGGCTTTCAATAATTGGTATTTTATATCTTGTGAATAAATAAAAATCACTTTTTATTAATTCCATTTTTATATTATCATCTTGTATAGTAGAAGCAATGTAAACTCCAAAAGTTTCATCGTTTTCAATTTTTTTTACTAATTCTAATTTTTCTTCATCCGTATATTTTAGACTTTCTGATATTAGTCTTAATTCATAATTAAATAAATCTACTTCATTATCTTCTACTTTTCTTATTTTTTCATCATCACTAAGTAAACAAATTCTTACTGTATTTGGTATATATTGTTCGAATTTTATTTTCTCCTCATGTGAAAGATTATTTAATATTTCTTTTGTGATTTCTGTTATTTTTTCTATAAAAAATTTATGAATATTTGTTTTTTCTGTATTTATTTCTTCTAAATTTTTTCCTATTGTTTTATAAATTTCTTTTAATATTTCTAAATTCTGTTTAATTTCGGGTTCAAGTATTTCTATTTCTTTATATAAAAAGATTATTTTATCTAAATTTATTTCACTCATTTTTTCTCCTAAAAAGACTTTTTTCCCTTATCTATATCTCTTCTTTTGTTCCCATCTTTAATTCATTTAGCTTTTCAAGTGACATTAATACTTCTCTTGGTTTACTTCCTTGATATCCAGATATTACTCCTCTTTCCTCCATTTGGTCAATTATTCTTCCGTGCTCTTGCATAGCCAACTTTAAATTTTCTTTGTATAAATGATGTTGATGCTTGTCCTGTTTCTACAACTGTTTGGATTGCATCCATTAAGAATGGGTCTGTGTCATCATCATTTTCTGCAATTTCTTTATCTGTTTTATTATTATTTTCAATACTCTCTAATATATCTTCACTATATGTCGCTGTTCCATTTGATTTTATAAAACTTACTATTTTTTCTACTTCTTCATCTGATACAAATGCACCTTGCACTCTAGATGGTTTCGGTGCTCCTGATGGGAAGAACAACATATCTCCCTTACCTAATAGCTTTTCTGCTCCTACACTATCTAGAATAGTTCTTGAATCTACTTGTGATGAAACTGCAAATGCTATTCTAGATGGTACATTTGCTTTAATTAATCCTGTTATTACATCTACTGACGGTCTTTGCGTTGCAATTACTAAGTGCATTCCTGCCGCTCTTGCTTTTTGTGCTAATCTGCATATTGCATCTTCTACATCATTTTTAGCAACCATCATAAGGTCTGCAAGTTCATCTATAATAATTACTATTTGTGGTAATTTTCCCATTTCATTTTCTTTTTCTATTGCTTTATTATATCCTTTTAAATCGCGCACTCCTTTTTCAGCAAATTTGTTATATCTATCGTCCATTTCTTGTACTGCCCAAGCTAATGCTCCTGCTGCTTTTTTAGGATCTGTTACAACTGGAATTAAAAGGTGTGGTATTCCATTATATACAGATAGCTCTACAACTTTTGGGTCTACCATTACAAATTTTACTTCACTTGGTTTTGCATTATATATTATACTTGTTATTATTGTATTAATACATACACTCTTTCCAGAACCTGTTGACCCTGCAATTAATACATGTGGCATTTTTGCAATGTCTGCTAATTGTACATTTCCTGCTACATCTTTTCCAAGACCTACTGTTAATTTTGATTTATTTTCTTTAAATTCTTTGCTTTCTATTATTTCTCTAAAATGTACTACTTCTTTTTCTTTATTTGGTACTTCGATTCCAACAGCTTGCTTTCCTGGAATTGGTGCTTCTATTCTTATTGTCTCTGCTGCTAAGTTTAATGCTATATCATCTGCTAAGTTTGCAATTTTACTTACTCTTACACCTTCTGCAGGTTTTAATTCATAACGAGTAATTGCAGGTCCTACTGATACATTTTCTACTTTTGCAGATACTCCAAAACTATATAGTGTTTTTTGCAACCTAGTTGCTGTATCTGTTAATGCCCTTGCTCCTCCTCTTAAAGTTTTTTTACTTGGCTTGCTTAAAAGTTCTACTGGCGGATATTCATAATGTTCGTCTTCTACTACAACACTATGTTCTAGTTGTAATACTGCTTTTTTCTTATCTTCTTTTTGTTCTTCTACTTCCTTAAACAAATTACTATCTATTACATCTGGTTCAATTTCTTCTTTAGCTTCCATCATTTTCTTTTTACTTTGTTTTGTTAGTGGCTCTAAATCATCATTTGAATGATCATATTTCTTTAAACCTAACTTTTCATCTTGTGCTTCCACAATTCTTCCACCAAAGTTGATTTTTATTTGATTATCCATTGGTTCTTGTTTTTCTTGTCTTTCTAATTTTGCAAGCTCTTGTTTTACTTTTCTTTCTTCCCTTAATCTTTTTCTTCTTTGGCTTGGAGTTTCTTCTTGTTCTTTAGCCAGATCTTCTTTTCTTTCAAATCTTTCTTCACGTTTTTCTTCTATTTTATCCATAAACATATTTATCATATCTGATAAATTAATTCCAAATGTAAATACTAATAGTATTACAGCTATTCCTATACAAAAAATCACTGCACCTACATTTCCTAGTAATTTTGCTAAAATAACTCCTCCTACTGCACCTATTGCACCTCCACCATGTCCTTGTGAGCCATAATAATATGCATCTTTTACTACTTCTGACAATTCTTTTGAAGACTCTAACTCTCCACTTGAAATTTGGAACACACTAAAAACAATACTAAGTGATATAATAGCAATTCCATATTGTATTAATTTAGATGTTATCTCTTCTCTTCCATCAGATGCAAGTTTAATTGCAATAGCTAAACCTCCTATTGGTAGTACGTATTGCATGATTCCCATTATTCCACCTAATATTTCATTTAATTTAATCCCTATTGTTCCTGATTTTGTATATATTAAAACAGCTAAAAGTATACTAAGCACTATTAATGTAACTACTGCTACGTCTAATCTAGAAGCTGTTTTCTTTCTTTTCTTGTATCTTCTTTTTTTAGCCATTTCTACCATCCTTTCATTTTTACGTTTTTTAATCCTTAAAAAGTCAGATTTTAAATAATTTCTAAATCTGACTTTCTGTATATTACTTTAATTCTTTTCTACTGTTTTGAATTGTTTTTATTGTATCTTCTAATGATATTTGCATAAGGTTTAAAGCTTCAGTCATATTAGTTCCTAGTTTGTTTAATGTTTCATTTAATACATCTTCTGTATTTGCTAGTAAACTATCTGCATATTCCTTAGTTCCCTTTGAAATTTCTCTTGACATTTCATTTGCTGTTTCTATTATTTCTGTTTTTTGATCATATGCTTTTCTTGTTATTTCATGTTCGTCTACCATAGCAATTATTCTATTTTCTGCTTCTTTTACTATTCCATCTGCTTCTTTTTGGGCTTCTACTAATATTCTTTGTCTTTCTTCTTTTACCCATTTTGCTTGTTTTAATTCATCTGGAAGCTTTATTCTTATTTCTTTTATTAAATCTAACATTTCCTCTTTATCAACTATTCCTTTTGATGTGAATGGAAGACTCTTACTATTTTCTAATAAATCCTCTAAAGTTTCCAATAATGTAAAAATTTCCATGGTTTTACCCCTTTCCTAAATCCTATTTTCTTTTTATAAAAATAAGATATACACGACCATATTTTCTTTTATTAATAATCTCTATTTCTAATTCATTCATTTGTTTAATAATTCTTTCTTCTTCATCTGTCTCTACTATTATTAAAGTATCATTAGTTATTAATTCTAGTTCAATCATTTTTTTTAGAGATTCATAAGCTAAGTCTGTTTTATAAGGTGGATCTATATAAATAATATCTATTTTTTCATTTAATTCCTCTATCATTTTTTCATAGTTCATATTATACAAAATAGTATTTTCATTTAAATGTGTCTTCTCTATGTTCTTTTTTATTATATTAGCTGCATTTTTATCTTTTTCACAAAGAATTACTTTTTTTGCTCCTCTACTTGCAGCTTCTAACCCTATTGCTCCACTTCCTGAAAACAAATCTACAAAAACACTTTCAATTATATTATTTTGTATTATATTAAACACTGATTCTTTAACTCTATCTAGCGTTGGTCTTGTTATATTACTATCTAGCGTATATAATTTTGTTCCTCTTGCTTTTCCACTTATTATTCTCATATTTAAACCCTCTTATGATGATATTATTTTATTCTTTTTTTTTCAAACGGTCAAGACCATTAATAGAAATGTAACATATATTTAACAGTTCTGTAATATTATCACTAAAAAGTAAAAAAATAGTAAGTATAAAACTTACTATTCCTATTTTATAAATCTATGTGTATAAAAAATCCCAAGTTTTGTAGCAATCATACTTTTCATGTTTTATCAACTCAATTTTTATTTAATTATCTTTTTTTTGGTAAAAACTTAAAAATATATACTAAAATAATTAATACAATTATTAAAAACATAATTATTACTTTATTTGTACCTTTTGTACTATCAGCATCTATTGTCACATTACCTATAAAATTAGCTCCTAATTCTTCATTCCAAATATTTGTATTAGCCAATTGGATACTATATCTAGAATTATCTTTCAAAGATTCATATGGCTCACTTATTTTTAAATAAACCTCATAATCTCCTGTTTTAATATTTTCTGGTAAATCTACTGTATAATTTAAGTTTGACAAACTTTCTTCTTTTGATAAATCTTTTCTAATATCTGTATCTACTTTTGAACTATATATTTCTTCTCCATTTTTATATATTAATTCAACGTCTTTAGGATTTACAATATAACCAAAGCCTACATTTTCTAGTTGTAACGATACTGTTTGGGAATCTCCTTCCTGCTTCATAGAAACATCTCTTAGAACAAATCTATAACCCAAATGGTCTTGGATATATTTAAAACCATTTTGTCCTGAATACACATCATTATCTGAGCTATAAATAGTTCTTCTCCATTTATCTTTAACTTCTTCATCATACGTTTTATTCAAATACATACAATGTCTATATTTCATATCCTCAATTGCATTTTCAAAATTGTTAAATTGGCTTTTACTCTTAGTAGATTCTCCTCCAAATATTGTGTATTTTGTTAAATTATGTTGATATAATAAACTTTCTTCTCTTTCTTCCTCTTCAAATGTTCCATAATCTGTTTCTGATGCTAAATATCCATCATTATGAAGTCCTAATCTTGCTACATCACTTTTAGAAAAAGCATTATTTTCATTTAATTCTTCTGTTGTATAGTCTGTTATAAATGATGGCTTTCTCAAGTTTATAGTAATATTAGATGGCACTATTTCTAATAATTTTTTTATAATTTGATTTCTATATTCTTTATTTTTATCATATTTGCCATCATGCCATTCTCCATAAGAACCTAAGTATCCAGCTTCAATTACATATAAAATATCTTCATTATCAACATATATTTTTTTCAATTCTTCCATTTGTTCTATTATCTGCTCAAATTCAGGCTCTGGATTTTCTTCTCCATCACTATCATAAACTACTCTAAAGATTACTTTATATCCATGTTCTCTCATAATATCAAAATACTGTTGAATCTCTTGTAATTTTTGATTTCCTATCTTAGTAGATTTTACATAATTTTTCAAATTCAATTGAAAGGAAATTATAGATACATCCGTATCTTCACTTTCTATATCTTCTATTTCCTCTTCAAATGATTTAATATCTTCAGAATCTCTATTTAATTCCACTTGTACTAATTTATAAAATCCTCTTTCAGGATTTCTTATTGTCTCTGTACTTTCTTCAAAGTTTGATATATTAGTTACTCCAAAAACGTTTACACTACTTAAACAAACAATAATAATCATCAATAATAATATATATTTTGCTCTCATAATTTTCCTTATCCTATTTGTTTTTAATTATATATAATTTTTTATATTATTACACTTCATGTTGATACCAATTTGCTGGCATTGTAAAGCTTCCTTGTTCTATCAATTCTTCTAATGCATCACATGATCCAAAACATGATGTCCCTGTTACTCCTGCTCTTTCCCATAATGCTGGTGCTGTTGTTATAAAATCTAATCCATAGAAAGTAAATTCAAAATTTGTTACTTTTTGATTTTTATCAAATATGTTATTTGGTATTGATACTATATTTTTACATCTATAAAAAGCATATGAGAAATTTGTTACTTCTGTATTATTTGCAAATAAATTTCCTGGTATACTTGTTAGTGTTTCACATTCTTTAAATACGTCCTGAAAGTTTGTTACTTTTTTATTATTTGCAAATAAGTTTTCTGGTATACTTGTCAAGCTTTTACATCTTGCAAATGTTCCATCAAAAGATTCTACATTTACAGCTTTTGCAAATAAGTTTTCTGGTATACTCGTTAATTTTTCACAGTTTTCAAATGTATCTTTAAAACTTATTATAGTATCTGGAATATTGCTAAATAAATCTTCTGGTATACTTTCTATGCTTTTACAACCGTTAAATAAATAATCCATACTATCTTCAAAGTTTTTGAAAGTATTTTCACTTGGTGAAGGTATTGCTCCTGATAAATTTTCAAAGTCTGAAAATTCATATTTTTCAGCTTCTATTTCTCCCCAAGATTTTAGTTTTATTAACTTTCCTAATTGTTCTGGATTATTTCCATAATCTGCTTCTAATATATAAGCACAAAAATAACTACATTTTCCACTAATTTTAATATCATATTCTCCTGCTTTTGTATATTGATGACGTGGATAAGTTGATAAATCTGTATCTTCATTATTTACTGTTTCTTCAGGGCTTCCATCTCCCCAATCAACTATAAAATTATTATTTCCTTCATCTAATGAAATTGGTAATATTAATTCATCTCCTGCTTCAACTTCCCATGTTGTCACAAAATCTTTATCTGTATAGGCTGCTGTAACAACTGATATTCCAATTCTTGTTATTATTTCTCCATTTGAATTTATATAAACTACTTCATTATTTTGTATTTTATATACATCTGTTGTTTTTCCTTCTTCATATTTTCCATATTTTGTTTCTTCGCCTAATAAGTTTTTAGTATTTATTATGTTATTATTGTCTAGCATTTCTTCATCTTTTAAATATTCTATAGTATCTACTTTTTCTCCTTGCGCATCTTGTGCTATTCTATTTTCATAACTAATTAAATTTATTCTTTCAGCTACATTGGCTATTTCTGTTTGCAAGATACTATCGTTTGTTTTCGTTAAAATTCCATTTTCTCCTGTTAGAATTGCAATTGAAACTCCTGCTAATATTAATAATACTATTATTGTAATTACTAGTGCTATAAGAGTTATTCCTTTTTCTTTTAATATCTTTTTGTTTTTCATCATTGTATTTCTCCTTCATTTTCTTTTGATTTTGTTTAAAAATTTAATAATTAAAAAACGCAAAAAAGGCATCAATAAAACCTGTTTTAAGGTTTCATCACTATCTTTTTTATTTGTTTTTCTATTTTTTTATTCACTAATAACCTACGTGCGTGTATATAGAGCCTCAAGGCTTTCAGTCATTTTCTTATTCATTTAACGTTTCTTCCTTTCTTTTGTTTAATAATTCTTTCTTTTTCGTCTGTCTCTATTATTATTAAAGTATCATTAGTTATTAATTCTAGTTCAATCATTTTTTTAGAGATTCATAAGCTAAGTCTGTTTTATAAGGTGGATCTATATAAATAATATCTATTTTTTCATTTAATTCCTCTATCATTTTTTCATAGTTCATATTATACAAAATAGTATTTTCATTTAAATGTGTCTTCTCTATGTTCTTTTTTATTATATTAGCTGCATTTTTATCTTTTTCACAAAGAATTACTTTTTTTGCTCCTCTACTTGCAGCTTCTAACCCTATTGCTCCACTTCCTGAAAACAAATCTACAAAAACACTTTCAATTATATTATTTTGTATTATATTAAACACTGATTCTTTAACTCTATCTAGCGTTGGTCTTGTTATATTACTATCTAGCGTATATAATTTTGTTCCTCTTGCTTTTCCACTTATTATTCTCATATTTAAACCCTCTTATGATGATATTATTTTATTCTTTTTTTTTCAAACGGTCAATACCATTAATAGAAATGTAACATATATTTAACAGTTCTGTAATATTATCACTAAAAAGTAAAAAATAGTAAGTATAAAACTTACTATTCCTATTTTTTATTATAAAACTTTATATTATATAAAGTACAAATCTAAAACCAAATCCAATACCTGAAAAATTAAACAAAGTTGCAGCCCTAGAAGAAGCTTCAAACATAAAATTATTAAAACCTCCTCCTCTTATAATTTGCGTCATCTCTCTACCAGTACTATCTTCTGTTTTTTCTGCAACAAATTCTATACAATTTCCTTCTAAATCATATATATTACATGTTTTATCATTTTCATTTTGTCCTGTTTTTTCAGATTCTGATATTCCTTGTGTATGTCTCTTTTCATTTACTGTTCTCACATCATAATTTTCATCGTTTTCTGTTATATATGCCATTACTACATCCCATTGTATTCCAGAACATAATGCACTTTTAACATGGTCTGAATTAAAGCTTGCTTCTGCATTTAAAGTGACTCTTTTTGCTTCATCTTGTGTTATTTCATCCCATGGTTCTGCTCCTTTTTTACTCACTAATATATCTTTTCCATCTATATTTTCTTTTCCTGCTTCATATCTTGATATATAAAAACCTCCTGCATTTAACACTGCTTTTCTTTCTGCTTCTTCATTTTTTGTTCCTATTTCTTTATCTGTTGTTAATCCTTCTAAACTAGGCTGTATATTTTTAGGCAAATAATCTTTATCTGTATATGCTATTTTTGAAATTGGTTCACCTACATATGTCTTATTTCTTATATAATTTTCTTCACTTGTTACTGGTATCCATACAAATTCATTTCCATATTTATCAATTATTACTAATCCATCTTCAACAGTATTTTCTCCTTCTACTTGAGAAACTGCAAAACCAGCTGGTATTGTTACTCCATCATATACTGTATTTTCAATATTAGTTGTAGCCTCTAAAGCTGTTAGTTTTCTTAATTCTTCTTCCTGCGCTTTTTCTGTCTTAATTTTTGAATTTTGAGCCTGAGCTAGTATTCCATTTTCTCCTGTTAATGTCGCTATGCTTACTCCTGCTAAGATTAGCAATACAATAATTGTAATTACTAAAGCTATAAGAGTAATTCCTTTAACTTTTCTTAATTTTTCCTTCATTTGTTAAATCCCCCTTATTTATAAATAACTTGAACCAACTTAAATAAAAGACAAAAAAGGTACAATAAAAACTTAAAAATAAGTTATATTATTATGCCTTTTTTATTTATCAATAGATTCTATTACGTATGTAAGTGCTTATAACAATTACCATTTTATATTTTTCTCTTTTAACTTTATAAAAGTGAAACAAAAGCTGTCTTTTAGTCTCACACATTATCTTCCTTATTAATATCTTTTAATAACTCTAATTGAGAAATTAAAAGTGATTCCATTTTTGCTTTATAGATATCGAATTGTTTTTTTACGTCTTCTACTTCCTTTGTTTTTAAAATTAATTCATTGTTTAAATCATCCACTTGTTTTTGAGCATTTGATTTAGCTTCATTAATTATTTGATCAGCTTGTTGTTGAGCAACTTTTTTAATATCTTCTGCTGTACTCTGAGCCATTACTAAAGTATTATTCAAAGTTGATTCAATACTTTTGTAATGTTCTAAACTTTTATTTAATTCTTCTACTTTTAATTTTAATTCCGAATTTTCCTTATAGTTTTTTGAATAATCAGCTGTTAATTCATCTAAAAAGTCATCAACTTCTTCTACACTATATCCATTCATCATTTGCTTTGAGAATCTTTTATTTTCTATATCTAATGGTGTAATCATTGTTTTCCTCCTCTTATGGATATCTATTAATTAATTCCATTATTTTTAAGCCATGAAACTGATAGCTTGTTTTTCATTTCTTCTCTTGCCATTTCATTTGTTATTTCATAGTTTGATGGTGCAACTAAGAATATTGAATTAGATACTTTTTGTATATATCCATCTAAAGCATACACTCCACCACTAATAAAATCCACAATTCTTCTTGCTACATCTTTATTTACATATTCTAAATTAACAATTACAGATTTTCTCTCTTTTAAGAAAGAACAAATTTCATCTGATTGTTCAAAAGATGTTGGTTGTGATATTACCATTTTTATTGCATTATTATTTGTTTGTTGTTGTGGCATATTTACAACTTTACTATCTCTATTTTTTCTTCCTCCAAAAATTCCTCTTGGTTCTTGTTCTTCTTCCTCTTCTTCGTATGAATATAAATCCTCATTTTCATAATCCTCATCTGGCTCTGCTTTATCCATTCCAAATAAATCCCATACTTTGTTCATCAATGCTCCTGACATAAAAAAACCTCCTAAATTTACTTCCTTTGTTTTTATTATATTTTACGTATTTAAGTATCTACTTTTTTTGTCATATTGTCAATATTTTTTTAGAATGTTATTAAATTTTAATATTTTTGTAATATATTTGTAATATTATTCTACTTTACTTAAATCTGGATTAATAATTATTTCATCATATAATGAAATCTTCCTATAATTTGAAATTTCTTTATCTGAGAAACCTAATTCTTTTAATTCTTCAGTAGTATATGAATCAATAATCGAATATTTATCTCCTTGTCTTTCCACTTTTACTAATATTTTACTTAGATATCCCGCTCTATTTCTTACAACATAATTCAAATCATTCTCGTTTACAATAGCTTGATTTGGAACTTTCAATCCTGTCGCATCCCACCAAATCAAATCAAATGTTATTTTTCTATAATTTATTAATTCTTCTATTTGCTCCGTTAATTTAAGTATTAATATTATATCTCCATCATCCTCTTTTATAATGTTTGTAATTTCAGCTTCTACTTCTGCATTATTTGATAGTCTTACTTCAACATCATCTCCTACTTGTGCTTGTTTTGCTTCTTGTGATGAAGTAATAGTTGCTATATAACAATAAAAATTATCAATTACTTTACCTGACTCATTATTTGTTGCAACTATTTTACCTGTGCTCAAATCTAAGCTTTCTAAATATTCTTTACTTAAATTACTAAAATTGTCTGGAGTCAAAATATTTTCTAGTCCGTCTACTCTATATGATACAATTCCACTCATTGGAGCTTTAACATATTCTGCCCCTGAATTTAATTCACTTTCATATTGTTTTCTTTCATCTATTAACTCCCTTAAATATGATCCTTGAGGGCTAGCTTCACCTGCTATTTTTGCCTTTTTAGTTATGAGATTATCTATCTCTTTTTTTTCTTCTTCTAATTTATTCACATCTGTTACTTTGTTGATATTTTCTATTTGTTTATCTATTTGATCTTCTAAAAGTCTCATGTCAGATCCATTAGATAACGCTGTATTCTCTGCCATTGCTTTTTGTATCTTTGTATCTAATTCTGCTATCTTGCTTTTTAAACTCTCCTCATTTGTACTATAATATCTAAATATATTTTCATTAACAGCTGCTCTTTCTCCTTCTGCAATTATCTGTTCCATTCCATTTTTGTAATTTTCTCCTCTTACTACTGTTTCATGTCTAATTACATATCCCACATCTGTTTCTTCTTTATATAATTTGCCTTTCTCTATTGTAAATACATTAGTTGGCTGTTTTATTAATAAATATATTACATATATTAAATAGCTAGCTAAAATTAGAAGAAGTATTGAAATTGCAATTACTTTTTTATTATTAATTTTCTTCTTTTCTTTCGCTTGTTTTTTCAAAATTAAACCTCCAAAATAATTTTTATATTATTTTGTATTGTATCTTCTGCATTAAGCCAAATTGTCTGCTTATTTTTCCTAAACCATGTTAATTGTCTTTTTGCAAACTTTCTAGTTTCTTGTTTTATTTTCTCAATCATTTCTTCTTTTGTCAATCTTTTCTCTAAATATTGAACCACTTCTTTATATCCGAAGTCCTTGCATAGCTGTTGGAAATTTATTATATTTCTTATAAATATTTTCAACCTCTTCTATTAATCCATTTTCTATCATAATGTCTACTCTTTTATTTATTCTATCATATAATTTGCTTCTTTCCATATTTAATGCAAATACTTTATAATCAAATTCTGGCTTATTTTTTCTTGATTCTTTTTCTTGTTCTGTTTTATTTTTTCCTGTTGCATGATATATCTCTAGTATTCTTAAAATCCTTTTCTTGTCATTTGGACTTATCTTTTTTATTGCTTCCTCATCTATTTTTTTTGCTTCTTCATATAGAATATTTAACCCTTCTTCTTTTAATCTTTTTTCTAAGTCTTCTCTATATTTTTCATCAAATTCTATCTCAGGATAGTTTATTTCGTAAATCAAACTATCTACATAAAGTCCTGTACCGCCTACCACTATTGGTACTTTACCTTTACTTATAATCTCTTTTATTGCTTCTTTTGCTTGTTTTTTATAATCTGCAACACTATATCTTTCATCTGGTGAAATTATATCTATCATATAATGCTTTATTCCTTGCATCTCTTCTATGCTAGGCTTTGCTGTTCCTATATTCATATCTTTATATATTTGCATTGAATCACATGACACAATTTCACCATTAATTTTTTTTGCAAGTTCTATTGATAATGCTGTTTTTCCTGAGGCTGTTGGTCCACAAATTACTATTACTTTTTCTTTTTTCATTATTTTCACATCTTTCTGGTCTTATCTCATATTAGATTCATAAACTCTTAATATTCCTTCTTGTGTATCTGTCATATAACCACACTCTATAAATAAACATATTAGAAATATTACAAAAATTGTTATTATTCTTACTTTAAAACTATTTGCTTCTATTTCACCATTTGCTTTCTTTTTAAATGCCTTTGCCAAAAATGGTATTACCAATGAATTTAATCCTGTAAACAATAATAATATTATTTTCCCTACACTTTTTTCTATATCGTTATTATCATAATTTACTTCGCTTTTTGATATAGAAAATACAATTTGTGTTATTAAAAATATTGCTACTATTCCTACAAATATTATAAACACTTTCTTTGTTTTTTCTATATCTTCTAAACTACTCCAACTCCATGCAATAGCTAATAAATATACTATTATTATTCCTATTATGATAAAAGTCATGTTCTTTTGTCTCCTTCTATTTTCTTGCAAATTTTCTTTCTATATCGTATTTAGTCATTTTTATGACAGTAGGTCTTCCATGAGGACATGTAAATGGATTTGAAAGTTTTAATAATTCATCCATTAATCTTTCTACCTCTTCTCTTGTTAAGTCCATATTAGCTTTCACTGCTGCTTTGCATGCTACTGTTGCTATAAACTTTTCTTCTTTTTCTTGTTTTGCTGTTCTTGCTACTGTATTTATTTCATCAAGTGTTTCTAAGAATAATTCTTTTGTATCTAAATCTATGCATACAGTAGGTACTCCTGTTAATTTTATCGTATTTTCTCCAAATTCCTCCAATGTAAATCCTGCTTGTTCAAACATTTTTATATTTTCTTTTGCTATATCCATCTCTTTATGTGTTAAAGTTATTACATCTGGTAATAGCAATAATTGAGAATCCTTTATTTTATCACTGTAATAATTTTTCTTTACTTTCTCATACATTATTCTTTCGTGTGCTGCATGTTGATCTAATATATACATTTCATCTCCTATTTCTAGGATTATATATGTTTTAAAGATAATTCCTATAAATTTATATGTTGGTTTCTTAATTTTTTCATCAGTTTCAAACATAGATATATTATTCTTTACAATATCTATTGCATTACTTTTATCTTCTTCTTTTGGTTTTTCTTCCTTATCGGCAATTGGTGATTTTCCAAATAATTTTCTATACATTTCATCGAAATCTTCTGAAACAACCTGTGGATTGTTATCTAATTTTTCCATTTTTTGTTTTATTTCACCAAATTCTTCTTTTATCTCTTTATTATCTATGTTTTCGATTGCATCATTTATTTTGTTTATTTTTTCTTTTTGTTCATCATTTATTTGTGCTGATACTTCTATTGTCTCTTTTTTATTTACTTGTTCTTCTTTATTGCTTTCTTTATTTTCTCCATCTTTTTTATTTTCTTTTTCCAAATTATATTTTTCGCTTATATCTTCCAATTTATTTGCTTTATTTTCGTTTAATTCATCTTCCAATTTTGCTCTCATTTTCTTTAATTGTTCTAATACGTCTGTTGTATCTATTGGAGATCCTATATTCTCGTTCACTTGTTTCTTCTCTTCGCTTGTTTTATATTCTATTTCATCATTTTTATTTTTGCTATTATAAACATCTTCCAAAACATTTGTTTTTATTCTACTTTCTTCATCTGTATATTTTTCTATTTGCTTTTCATTCTGTTTTCTAAAACCAAATAATCCCCCTTGATTTTCTTTCTTAGATTCTCTTAAGTTTCTAAGTCTTTCTTCAAAACTTTCAGTAGTTCTTTCTATTCTCTTTTCACCATTTTCATCTCTTAAACTTTTTTCTGAATCTGTTACTAGTTCTCCTTTTAATAAAGTTTCTTTTATTGCATGATATACTGACTGAAACACTTTATTTTCCTCTTGAAATCTTACTTCTAATTTTGCTGGATGAACATTTACATCTACCTTTGATGGATTCATTTCTAAATTTAATACAGCAAATCCAAATTTTCCTATTGGTATTAATCCTTTATATGCTTGCTCTGTTGCTGCTGTTAGTGTTTTATCCTTTATATATCTTTTATTTACGAAAAACAATTGATGTGAACGGTTTGATCTTGATATCTCTGGTTTTCCAATTACTCCAGATACAGTAATATCTTCATATTGATAGTTTACTTCTAATATAGCATTTGCTATATCCTTTCCATATATACTATATATTACATCTTTCAAATTTCCGCTTCCATTTGTTTGTATTACAGTTTTTCCAGTATTAATTAATTTTATTGCTACATTTGGATTTACTAAAGCTATTCTTGTTATTACATCCTCTATATATCCTGACTCTGTGTAATCTTTCTTTAAAAATTTATATCTTACTGGTGTATTAAAAAATAAATTTTTTACAGTTATTGTTGTACCTGTTCTACAACCAGTTTCTTCCTTTTGTAATACATCTCCTGCTTCTATTACTACCTTATATCCTATTTCTTGTTCTGCTGTTTTTGATACTAATTCAACATTTGCAACAGCAGCAATACTAGCTAATGCTTCACCTCTAAACCCCATAGATGTTACTGTATTTAAATCTTCTGCTGACCTTATCTTACTTGTTGCATGTCTTTCAAAAGCTATTTCTAAATCATCTGCACCTATTCCTCTTCCATTATCACTAACCTTTATAAAAGATATACCTCCGTTTTTTATTTCTACTGTTATATTTGTAGCACCTGCATCTATTGAATTTTCCACCATTTCTTTTACCACTGATGCTGGTCTTTCTATTACTTCACCTGCTGCAATTTTATTTATTGTTAATTCGTCTAGTAATACTATATTTCCCATTTTTATCCTCCGTTTTTTCTATAAATCTTTGGCTTTTATTTTATCATAACGTCTTTTAAAAATCCATACTTAAATATGAATTAAATTAAAATTATTATTTTTTATAAACAAAATTAAAACAAGGCCTCTATAAAAGAGGTCTTGTTTTAGTGCTCAAAACTATGCAAAAACATCAATATTCGTAAGAATCACTATTGGTCTAATATTATCTGCATAGTCTTCTTCATAACCATCAGGGTCAAACAGAGTACAGTCTCTAATTTCACCGTTACTAGCCCGGTACAAACCATATTCTGTTTCGCAACGAGAAGAAAGCCAGTATTTCCTACCTTCTTCTTTGGAATCAATCAATTCAAAATCGGATTTTGTAATGCTTCTAAAAAAGCTCACTTCTCTAGAAGAAAGAAGCTCATCACATATCCTATCCATGATACTAGGTCCGTAATTATAACCAGACCATCCTTGAAGTATTAATTTTTTATCAATTTCCTCCAAACAAAATACTGGATGACCAAGCTTTTTTGTCAACCTTTTTTGAAGTGTTCCAACAATTATTTTTGGAAAAAGCTCACTTGTAAAAACCTGTTCATCCTTCCATCCGCTTTGCTTACTAGAAATTGCACATACTCTTCCTCCTGGATTTGGAATTTCAATTTCTTGCTCAACTTCATCCAAAGCAAGAATATGCTTTCTAATCATCTTTCCCCTTCCTTAAAAAGCACCTTTTACACAGTAACTTTATTTTGCTACCTACATTTTATTATACATCATTCTTTACTATTTTGCAATGTAAAAGCAGGTATTATTTACCTGCTTCATCGTTTTTATTTGCTAATTGTTTTTCAAAATAAGTCGTAAGTCCAACCAAAGTTAATAAATATGCTGTAATTACTAATGGAATTGTTATTACTCCTATAGGTATCCTTGTAATAGCCATAATACTAAGTAAAATAACCTGTACTAAAATAGAAATAATTACTGTTTCTGCAACTGTTTTTATAACACCTATCTTACTGTATCTAAAAGCAATATAGACTAGTATAATTAAAGTTGCAATTAAAAATGGTACTATATATGGTTTTATAATATCTCTTCCTCTTGTATTTGGTATGCTTTCTACCTCTACATTATCTACCGATAATTCTGTTCCATATTTTTCATTTACTTTATCTATTAAACTTTGTTTTTGTTCGTCTGTTATATCTTTGGCTATTATATTTACGGTATCTTCAAAAACTTCAACTTTTTGTATAATTACTTTTTCTCCTGGCATTACTTCATCTGTTATTTGTTTTATATCTGATATATTAAAATCTTTTTCTAAATACAATTGTATACTTTTACTTTCTTGATATCTTAAATCAAAATTAAGACCAATCGTCGCTGTAATTGCTATTCCAGCAATTATTATTACTGCAATTATTGCAATTATTATTTTTGATTTCTTAGACATTTTTTTCTTGTTTTCTTCCATCTTTCTTTTTACCTCCCTTGCTTTCTTTAACTCTTACCAATAAATTCGTAATAGTAATATTATATAAAGCTATTAATGCAATCCCCCAGAACATTACCATTCCAAAACTGCTAATTGGTTCCCATTGTATAAAGCAGAAGGTGATAACAGCTATACAAATAGGTATTATTTTTATAAAGAATTCTTTATATGTTTCTTTTAATGCTATATTTATTACCGCTTTGTCTACCTTTTCTTCTTTGTTTAATTTAGACAATAATTTGTTTATGAATATATAATTTAATATTAAAGCTATTGCTATTCCAAATATACCTTCTATTGATATTACTACATTTGCGTATCTAAGTAACAAGATAAATAGTGATACTAGTCCAATATAAGCAAATGCAATTATAAATCCGTTTGTCTTATATCTAATAATTAATACTATTAAAGCAATAACAATTAATCCTAACATTACATATAAAACTATATTTAATTCATCTTGTGTTATGTCTGATAAAATATACTGATTGCCATCAACAATATATTCAACTGGCATATTTCCATTGTTCAACACTGCTGCCACATCAAATGCTTGATTTGCATAACTTTGTAATGTTTCTCTATCTGTTGTTGCTGTTCCTATTGATAATTCTAATCTTCCTGTTTCTATTGTTTCAGCAAAACTTGTTGTCATAATTTCTTCATCGTCAATTTTCATAGTTATTTCTTTTGTCGTTGTTTGTGTATTACTATCAGTAGATGTTTGGCTTGTTGTATTTTCCGTATTTCCTGTATTAGTAGTATTAGTCTCATTTGTTGTATTTGTTTCTACATAATTATTACTAATATCTCTTAGTTTATTTGCTCCATCTTTATTAAAATCTATTTCTAAATATACAACTGTTCCACTAGAACTTCCTGATGGATCATATCCATAAACAACTCTTGCTTTTTTTATATCATTATTATCCATTAATACTTCTTGAGTTTGGCTATCTACTATTTCAAATCTCCCTGTTTTTGAAATATTATTTATAACATTATCTGTATAATAATTCTCTGGTACCTCTACTAATATATCTCCTGAAGCTGAATCTAATTTTGTAACATAATTATTAACTCCTAAATCATTTAACCTTTTTTCTATTATTCCTTTAGATTTCTTGTAATTATCTTCAATTAATACTTCTTCTGAATTACGAGGTGTTTCCTCTTTTGTATATCCTTTTTCTGTTAATTCTTCATCAGACAAATTATCTGCATCTGTAACTTCGTTTCCATTTGCATCTTTTATAATAATATCATTTGATGTATCTACAACTAATCTGATATTTCTTCCACCTTTTAAATCCATTGCATATTCATAATCTTTTACTTTTTCTTCCATTCTATTTTGTACCGGTACATATACTCCAAAAAATGCTACCATTGTAACAAGTATAATTGCCAATATTATTGTTAATAATTTTATTTTCTTCATGATATTTCCTCCATTTTTCTATTTAAGCTATAATAATTTTGTTCCATTTATAACTAATTCAAACCATATTTTTAAATATTTTGCTGCGTATTTACTCATCATAGTTCTATCCATAAATATTTCAAAATAATCTAAAACTGGACATAATTTAGTATCTATTGCTAAATTAAGTATTGCTTTTCTTTCTTTACTATCTATTTTCAATTCTGCATTTGTTACAGCATAATTTACTCTATCATGTATATCAAATGTTGATAGATTTGTATTTGTCACTCTGTCTCTATGCACATCTGATTTATCTGCTAAAATTAATGCAGCCGATATATCACTTACTGCTGTTCCTGTTTGTTCATCATGATTTCCTATTGCCATCATAATTTCTGTTCTTTCTCTTACTTCCATTCCCATATCTTTTAAAATATTGTAAGCTATTATTGCTCCACTATGTGCATGATCTGTTCTATTTACACAATTTCCTATATCATGTAAATACCCTGCAATTCTTGCAAGTTCTATTGTTCTTTCTGGATATCCTAGTTCTTGTAATATATCTCCTGCTCTTTTTGAGACAATTGAAATATGTCTATGACTATGTTCAGTATATCCGGAGTCCATCTAATTGTTTTTGTGCTCCTTGAATCAGAGCTTCTACCTCTTCATTTTTTCTAACATTCTCTAAGGTAATCATTTTGTTCCTCCTTTAATTAGTCTTTTTAGATTTTATCTTAAAATGGAAAAAATATCAATATTTTTTTATAAAATTATTTCATATTATTAGTTCCAACATCTTTTTGCCATAAATCTATTAAATATTGTTTTTCAGTTTTTGGAATTAATGACATTCTATATGCACCTATTGGTTTATCATGTGAAAAGGTTGTTTCTTCCCCATCAGATTGTGGTTCTAACCATCCTTCTTTGTCTACCCAAGCCTGATATACAATAGAATAATATGACGTATCTTTTAATTTTATACTTAAACTACTTATTCCAAATAAATGTTTTTTAGCTATTTCTTTTGGTATTGGTTTTCCTCCAAACCCCATGTTTCCTTCTTTGTTCATTCCTTTTCCTCCTACTAACAATACCGTTTTTCCTTCTTGTGCTATTACTGGTCCTGTTTTAAAGCTTAAATATCCATTATATCCATAATTATAGTTTGTTTCATATGTACTACATATTCCTTGTATCCCTTCACCCCAATAAGTATTTATAAAACATCTTATTTGTAAAAAATCTTTATCTAAACCTTCCCAATATAATGAAATTCCTTCTATTTTATATTCACTATTAGCTTTTATCGCTTTTCTTCCTGCTATTTCATTTACTCCTGTTCCAAATTCCCAATTACTAAATGGCTCTTCATTCATCGCTCCATATTTTATTTTTATATTTGTTGCTTTATCTATTCTAACATCAATATTAGTACTATTACCAGCCAAATCTGTTACATCAAACGGATATAATACATTACATGCAAATTCTTTATTTAAAACCGTGTTTTCTTCAGATGAGTTCCAAGCTTGTACTTTTCTTATTTTTTCATTTGCTTTAATTTTTGCAAGTATTTTTCCATCTTCTATTTCTTCTTGTGTAAAATTAATTGCTGGTGCTATATTATCTATTGTAATTCCAGTATCAAATATCACCTCTTCATTTACTTGGTCTGCAATATCTATAACCACACCTTTTGGAATTTTTATTATAAGATTTCCATTATTTTTTAATTTTGAAAGAATATATTTATAATAAATATATTCTCCTTCTTCTTTCTTTTTTATTTCTTTTCCACTTGGATTAAACTGTATATCATCTAAAAAAAATTTTATTCCTGCTTCTATATTATTCTTTTTTATATTTTTCTCTTTTATTCTAAATTCTACAATTATAGTATGTGTTTTATTTGCATATTTATTATATTCTTCATTTGTATTACTTACACTTAAAAATTCTATTTTAGGAATTTCTCCATCAATATTTATGTTCGCAACTAAACTCGTATTTTCTATTACATATTTTGCATAACTATTAATACATATAAAAATACTTATTAAAAATACAAATAAAAAAGTGATTATTTTTTTCAAATATTTTACCTCCTTATTTTCCTATGGTACATATTTCAAAATTAAACTTATCTATATTTTTTCCATCCTCTGTATCTTTTATATCATCTTTTTTGTTTATTTCATATTTCCATTCCCATTCAATTTCTACCTTTTTTACTTCATTTCTTTTTATTTTTCCTTCTTTCTCATTAATCTCTATTTTGAAATTTTCAGGTTTATTATTCTTATATATTATTTCCATATTGTAATTCAAGTCACTATCTGAAGTTAAAAAAACATAAAAACTTCCCCTTGTTCCTGGCTCTACTTTTTTATTTATTAATTTGTTTATATCTATCACTTGTAATAAGTCTATTTCTTTATAACTATCTTTTCCTTTTATCACTTCTATTTCATATTCACTTTTTTCTTTTCCTTGTTCTTTACTATTTCCTATTCCGAATATCTTAAAGAAAATTAAATCTTCTTGGAAATTCTTTTTTTTAAACATTGTGATTTTAAATAATACACATGAAATAACTATAAAAATTAGAATTAAAATAATTACTACTTTCTTTCTTTTTATCATAAAAAAAATTTTCATAGTACCTCCTGCATTTGTTCAGAATGTACCTTTATTTGCAACTGGCTTATTATATCTTCCATATTTATGTTCTTATCTTCATTATACAAAACTTCTAATTTATAATTATCTTCTTTTATTTCATCTTTAGATAATATAAATTTTTCTGTTTTATTATTATTTATATCAATTTTTTGCTCATTTCTAAATAGGTTAATTTCTATTCCATTATTTTCAAAATCATTTAATACTTCAATATAATATTCTAAATCTACTTCAGTTTTTTCTCCTTGTTCATTATAATTTTTTATTTTAAATTCATATACACCTTCTTTATTAAAATTATTTATTTCTAAGCTACTTCCATTTTCTACTTCTAGTAGTGGTTTTGCTACTTTTGTATTTCCTTTTATATCTTTTTTAGTAAATTCTTTTCCTATACTAAACCCTGAAAAAAAGAATATTAATATTATTAAAGCTACAAAAATTATAATTATTACTTTTCTTTTATTTTTCATCTTTTCCTCCTAAAATCTGTATAAGTGAGGAAATTCTGTCTCTTTCCCCACTTAGTACAAAGGTGAATAATTCATTTTCATTTATTCTATAATTTTACTTTTAAAGACTTTAAATCTGTGGTTGTACTTGCGTTCCTGTAATTATTACATCAAATGTATAGTTTTGTATTTTTTTTGCATCTTCAGTATCTAATAAATCGTTTCTTGAGATTTCATCAGAATCATTTCCCGTTTCATAATCCCATTTCCATTTAATGTTTAATGTTTTTGTTTTATTTTCGTCATTTGCATTAATAATTCCTGATAAATCATTTTCCAAATCTTTGATTGAATTATATTCTATATCATTATATTCAAACTTAAGATTTTGTGGTTTATTTTCTTCTCCTGTAAAAGTAATATTGTAGTTTATACCAACTTCTGAACCTGTTGCATCTACTATTATATTAAAACTCCCACTTGTTCCTGGGGCAATTTTGTTATTTACAAGTGTTTCATTATTACATGTAGATGCTAAATTAATTGCTTCCACTTTCTTATCTTGTCCATTTACTTTAAAACTCCATGTGGCAACTTCTGCTATTCCCTCTCCTCTTACTTCACTTACATATTTAGCATATGTATGCCCTCCTAAAAAGGCAAGTAAAATTATTGCTAAAATAGCTAGAATAGATAATACTTTTTTCTTCGTCAAAGCATTCCTCCTTTATTATTAAATTTTTTTTGGATTTTGTTTAGATTTTTAATCTAAAAAATGAAATAAATTCTATTCTTAAAAAATAAAGAATTAAATTTAAAATTATAGAATTAATATGAAAATGTAAATATATTATAATTACAAAAAATGGAAATGTCAATTCTTTTCTAAAAAAAACTTTGACTTTTCATCGCAAATTTCGACAAATTTCCACTTTTTGTTTTTTTATTTTATTTTCTATTTACTCCTATTATACCTCCTAATATTCCAAAAACTACTCCCACTGCTATCATTATTATACTTTGTAAATTTAAATTAAACCTTACATTCAATGTGCTAGAAATCAAATACAATATTAAAATATATCCTCCTCCTATAAAAGCTCCATTTAATATTCCATTCTTTTTTATCTTTGTATTACCAATTGAACTACCTATTAATATACTTATTCCAGTTACAACTAATATTACTGGTGTTATTGTATTTTCACTTATATTTGTATATGTTAATAAAATAGAAAATATTAATAGACACACAAAAGTAAATGTCATAGAAATTCCTATTCCCTTAAATATATTTTTAATTATTCTTTTATCACTTTCTTGATATTTTTCCATCTTTCCCTCCAAAAATAGTTTTATTTTATATTATTTAATTTATATTAAACATTATAAAAATTTAGAACAATTAATTTTATTATATATAAAAAGCCCGCCAGAGCTCACTCGAGCTGGCGGACTTCAGCAGAGTCACTGCTGATTTCTTCGAAGTCGATTATGTTCTCATACATACTAAGGATTTCAAACCGGAATCCTACAGTAGTAAACTGATATGTTTTCCCTACTTCTATCTCTCCATAAACATCTGAAGAGTTCCATCTAAATCTAAGAAGAGAATCTTCTACTGAAAAAACTCTTGTCTCTTCATCCTCTGTTTTAGTAAAAACAAGGTACTTAGATGAATTGTTATAGTTTTTGACATCTTTATCAGTAACAGTTGCAACATAGGTTTGCTCATTATAATTTGCAGCAATAGAGAAAATAATTCCTCCAATTACAAATACAATAGCAAAAACTATGAAGGTTCCTATTATAAGTTCCTCGGCATTAACATACCTTTTCCGATACATAACCTCTCCTTTCTGCTTGTGTACTATCACGACTTTTATATTATAACATTTTTTACCTATTTTTTCAAATTTTCTAGAAAATTATTGTCATTTCTTCTAATTTTTCCAATATTTTTGAAATTATTTTCTCTCTTTCAAATTCTTTTCCTGTTTCCTTTTTAAGTGAAGTTGCTATTTTTTTAGTTTCTTCAGGAAACTCATCTTCATTTACATTTAGTCCCAAACTTATTAATAAATATTTTATTTTTTCTCCTTGTGAATGTATTTCTGTCAGTATCCCACAAATTTTTTTTCCTTTAAATAATAGATCATTTGGTTTTTTTATTTCTAATTTATATCCGTATAATTTATAAATTGCTTCTCTTGTTTTTTCTGCAATTTCTACTGTTAAATTATCTAACTCATCAATTCTACATTTTGGATGTAAAATTATAGTCATTGCTATATTTTTCCCATCTCCCGTATACCAGCTTCTTCCTTTTGTTCCTATTCCCCCTGTTTGTATTTCCGCTAATAATATTTTTCCTACATTTTCTTCATTTTCTGCTATTTTTCTTCCTAATATATGTGTTGATTCTATTTTTTCAAAATATTCTATTTTTTTACCTAATATTTTCGTATTTGCTTTTTTTATTTTCTCTAAATCCATCTTCATTAATTTTTTCTTCTTTCTTTTCCTATTTTATAAGCTTCAAATCTCCATTTATTATTACTGGAGAAAATCCTGATATTTCATCATACAACATTCCTTCCGGAATATCATTATATAAATAAATTTTTTTATTTTGAATAAAAGCTTCATACAATTCTAAGAAAGTTGCTCCTCCTATATAATTTTTATTTCCGTTTTTGTCAAAGTTTAAAGTTAATACTGCATCCATATTTCCAATTCTTTCCTTACTCATTTTAAACATTTTTGTTTTAAAATCAGCATGAGCTTTAGTTCCTTTACTCCATGCTTCTTTCTCGACATTACTATCATAATAAGAATTTGGTAATTCTACTACATGTCCCATATTTTCTAATTTTTCTTTTATTGGCTCTATCTTATCATAAAAAGCTTTACTACAAATAATCAATATCCTCATTTTTTATCCTCCTTAATTTTTAGCTATATTATCTTTTTATTTTTCTTTTGCAAACACAACCAATTTGTTTTATTACTCAATTACTTTAAATTAATAATAAAATATTTTTTCTTTTACTTTCCTATTTTATAGACATATTATAGCATATTTATCACATTTTGAGCAACTTTATATTTTTAGTCTCAATATTTTAGAAAAAATTCAAATAAATATATGAATCTTGTAAAAATTCTACAAATATGCTATAATTAATATATTGACAACCAATTAACCCTCTTAAATAAATTTTTAGAGGAAAACTCCACAATAATTTAAGGAGGAAACGTGGATCAAGTTATAATAATTATTGCCATGGCTATTTATGGTGGTCTAGGGATTTTTGTCATTGAAAAAGAGAAACAACGATTCATTTTTTGGAGTGTAAGCGTTATTGTAGAAAGTTTAATTATGGTTAGTTGCCTAGCAACCTGTTTTCTTTCTGCAATAAAATACTCACCACCTACACTACTAATTGCAATTAGACTATGGTTACTATGGCTTTACATTGATATCTTCTCTTGGATGTTTTTCCGAAGAGAAATCTTTGGTAATTAGAAAACAACTATTCACGTTTAGTAAAATCCTCTCGGAATAAACCGAGGGGATTTTGCTTTATATAATAACGTAAATGAATCAATAAAACAAATCAAAATATTTTATTTTAATATAGAAAATATAATTCCTCATAAAAACCAAATAGCCTGTATCTATTGATACAAGCTATTTATATTAATTATTTTATTGGCTGGGCTGGCAAGATTCGAACTTGCGCATGCCAGAGTCAAAGTCTGGTGCCTTACCGCTTGGCTACAGCCCAATATATATTTTACAAATGGGGTGGAAGATGGGACTCGAACCCACGGTCTCCAGTGCCACAAACTGGCGCGTTAACCAACTACGCTACATCCACCATGCTGTTTGCTTAAGCACATTTTATATTATAACCAATTTCTACCCCATTTGTCAACTGTTTTTTTATATTTTTTCAATTATTCAGTTGTTGTTGATATTGAACTTGGATCTATTCCATATTGTTGATACATCCAGCTCATATAATCAAATGGTGTTAATGTTTCTGGTAATCCAAAATCATATCCAAAAGTTTCTACTCTTATAGAAGTAATTTTAACTGGGTTCACAGGCGTACTAACTTCTGTATTTCCTGTTTCTTCACTATCGTCTGCTACTTTAACTTCTACATTTTCTATGTTATGAACTACATCCATTCCTTCAATAACTTTACCAAATGCTGTATAATATCCATTTAAAGAACTAGTTGCTTTTGTCATTATAAAAAATTGAGAACTTCCTGAATTATATGATTGTTCAGCCAAAGATGGTGAATATGAAGTATAATCACTTCTAGCCATTCCAAGTACTCCCTCTTCAAATTTCATATCATTATCTACTCCATTTGCTATAAATTCACCCTTTATAGAATAGTCTGTCTCTTCTCCTCCATCCTTTAAATCAGATATTTTTGCTCCACCTTGTCCTGTTCCTTCTGGGTCTCCACCTTGAATCATGAAATCTTTTACAATTCTATGGAATGTTAATCCATCATAAAATCCTCTATTTGCTAAAGCTATAAAGTTTGCAACTGTTTCAGGTGCCTTATCTGGATATAATTCTATTTTTACAGTTCCAAAGTTTTCAACTTCCATTGTTGCAACTGGATTTTTAACCTCCATAGTCAAATTTCTGTAATATCCCCATACTACTGTTCCTACTAATACTAAAATTATTAAAAAAGCTACAACCCATAATACGTTTTTAAAATTTTTCATTATCATAATCCTCCTAAATTAAATTATCAAAAATAAATTGTTCTTGCATTCTCTTTAATGATTGCTTAATAGTTCTTGCTCTTACTTCACCGATTCCATCAACTTCATCTAAACTTTCAATATCTGCCGCTAAAATATGTTGAAATGATTTGAAAGAATCTACTAAATTTTCTACAATATTGTTTGGCATTCTTGGAATTTTATTTAAAATTCTGTAGCCTTTTGTATATACACCTACTTCATCATAATTATCAAAATTCTCATATCCTAAAAGTTTAGCAATAACAGATTCTTTAGATATATCTTCATAACTTAAATTTTCTAAACTTTCTATTACTTTTTCTGGTGTTCTTTTATTTCTTCCCTTGCCAGGTACTATGTAATCTTTTATTATTAAAGTTTCTTCTTTTTCTAGTCCACCTATTAATTCATCTAGCTGCATTTTTACTAGCCTTCCATCATTTCCTAGTTCATATATCTGTCTTTGTATTTCTTCTACTATTTTCATAACCATTTCAGCTCTTTGAATAGAAACTATTACATTTTCCAAAGTAACTATATCATTAAATTCATATTCATTTAATATATTTAACTTATTATCAAATACTTTCTTGTATTTTTCAAGTGTCTGAATTGCTTGATTTGCTTTACTTAGTACTGAATCTGTATCTTCTAGTATATATCTATCATTTCCTTTAAATACTGTAATAATGCTTCTTCTTTGTGAAATGCTAATTACAAGCTCACCTGTTTGCTTTGCTGTTCTTTCCGCTGTTCTATGTCTTGTTCCCGTTTCTAATGTAGTTATTTCATGTGATGGAATAAGTTGTGCATTTGCATATAATATTTTCTTTAAATCTCCACTTAATACTATTGCCCCATCCATTTTAGCTAATTCATATAATTTTGAAGATGTATAATCTTCATTAATAAAAAATCCACCATCAACAACTTCTTCTAGCACTTCACTACTATCTGTTATTAGTAATAAAGCTCCGAGTTCTTGCTCTTAATATATTTTCTAATCCATCTCTTATGGGAGTTCCTGGTGCAATTAATTTTAGAATTTCTGTAATACTATCCTCTTTGCCCTTTCTCAAAACTAAACTCTCCCTTCTAAATATAAAATTATTTTAAGCCGATTTTTTTCATAGCTTCGTTAACATCCTTGATGCCTATTATATCTAATTTATAATTATCTTTCAAGTCTTTTTTATTACTTTCTGGAATTAAACAAGTTTTAAAACCTAATTTTTCCGCTTCCTTTAATCTTTTTTCAATTAAATTAATTCTTCTTACTTCACCTGTCAGACCAACTTCGCCTAATACTATCATATCTTTAGGAATTGGAATATTTTTAAAACTTGAAGCTGTAACTAGGGCAATTCCTAAATCAATTGCCGGTTCATTCACCTTTAAACCGCCTACGACATTTAAATAAACATCTTGTGAATTAAGCATCACACCTGCTCTTTTTTCTAGAACTGCAAGTAATAGTGAAAGTCTATTATAATCAATACCATTTGCAGTTCTTTTAGGATAGCCAAAAACCGTATTACAAGTTAAAGCTTGAAGTTCTACTAAAAGAGGTCTTGTGCCTTCCATAGTAGCAACTATACACGAACCTGCTGGGTTATCTTCTCTTTCAGAAATTAGAATATCAGAAGGATTGTCAATTTCTTGCATACCTTTATCTTGCATTTCAAACATACCAATCTCATTAGTAGATCCGAATCTATTTTTTACACCTCTAAGTATCCTATATGAAAAATATCTTTCACCTTCTAAATATAAAACAGTGTCTACCATATGTTCTAGTACTCTTGGCCCTGCAATGTTTCCCTCTTTAGTAACATGCCCAATTATAATAGTTGTAATACCTTTAGACTTACAAACTCTCATAACTTGTGAAGTAATTTCTCTTACTTGACTTACACTTCCGAGCTGCTGCTGTTAATTCTTCAGAATACATAGTTTGTATAGAATCTATTATAACCAGTTTTGGGTTTGTATTGATAATTGCTTGATTTACAAGCTCTATATTAGTTTCACCCAAAAACAAAATATCTTCATTATTAATACCTAGTCTATCTGCTCTTAATTTAATTTGTTCAGCAGACTCTTCTCCAGAAACATATAAAACTTTTCCATCACCTTTAATCTTATCACATATTTGTAAAATAAGTGTTGATTTACCAATTCCTGGTTCTCCACCAAGTAAAACTAAAGATCCTTTTACTAATCCCCCTCCTAAAACTCTATCTAGTTCCTGAAAACCTGTATTAGTTCTTATAGTCTCTTTTGCTTCATAAGAATTTAAACTTTGTGGAACTGCTAGTTTTCCATCAGATTGTGAAAGTCCTTTACTTTTAGTTTCTACAACTTTTTGTTCATAAAAACTATTCCAACTATTACAAGCAGGACATTTACCTAACCACTTACCTGATTCATAACCACATTCACTACATACAAAAACCGTTTTACTCTTTGTCATGTCCAATTGGGGACGTTTCCTTTTGGACATTTTGTCCAATCAGGGACACATCTCCTTCCTCCCTTCTTATTTTAATACTCTTTCTATTATCTTTCTATTTAAATCTAATATTCTTGAAATCTGTAATTTTGATATTCCTTTTATTCCTTTTAATTTTCTTATATATTCATTTCGTATTTTAGTATTAAACTCTTTTATTTTTTCCAAACTTTTCAAACCCAATATTTTTTCAATTTCTTTTCTTGCCTGTTCGTCTGTTAATTTTTTTATAGCTTCAAATTCTAAATAGTCATTTATATTCTCTACTTTTCCAATATTATAAGTAGTAAAATTTTTCATTGCTTCTTCTTTATTTTCTCCAAATAGTGATAATAGCATCTTTGTATCTACCATATTACTTTGAGTTATATATTCTTTATAACTACTCCATTTATAATTATCAACTTTCGAAATTTTAGCTTTTTCTGGATTTTGATGAATATATCTACAAACCTGCTTTAAATATTTACTTGTTTCGACCTCTTTACTTAAAAACCTATTTTGAAATAAATGTCCTACTTTTTCATATTTTTTTGAAAAGTACGCTGAATATGTAACAGCTAAACTTTGCATTATTTTTGAAAGCCTATCATGTTTATCATATATTATTAAGTGTACATGATTTGTCATTAAGCAATAAGCATATAATTCATATTTATATTTTTCTTTTGTATTTACAATTTCTTTAATAAACTTTTTATAATCTTGTTCGTCAAAAAATATATCTTGCTTTCCGTTTCCCCTCAGAATAACATGATATACTTTAGTACTACTCATTTTCCTTGCCATACGGGGCATAAACTTCTCTCCTTTCTTTTTTATATTTAAATTTATTCCCCGTACCCCTACAAATATAAAAAGTATAGCATAAATAAATATATTTTGCTATACTTTTTTATTATTTTACTAAATTAAAATTCAAAAATGTGTCCCAAATTGGACAAAATGTCCAAAAAGAAACGTCCCTATTGGACATTTTTCTTTTTACCAAATGAAATTTCTTGGAATAAGAAGTCATGAACTTTTTCCCAAGTAATTTCTTGGTGTAAGAATTCATTAATTTCATCTTCTACTTTTTGTTGATATGGTGTTAATTCTACTTTAATTTCTTTATTCCAATCAATGTCTTGCAACCAGAATGCTTTAAATTTACTCCAAAAACTTACTTTTGCTGGTAAATTTGTATTTCTTATTGTTCCAGCATTTTCTATATTTTCAATATCTGTATTTGTCGCTTGATTTTGTTCATTACTTTCATTTTCAAATTGAACTCCTCCAAATACTCCTGATACTTTATTTTCTTCACCTAAATCAGCCATTTTTCTTCCTCCTTTGTGATTTTTACAATTTTACTATATTAGTTATACTATACTTTTTTTATTTTATCAAGAATTTTTCTTATATTTCCATATTAAATATTTATTACACAATTATTACATTATTGTTACATTCTTACATATTTACCAGTATATGGTCTTGTTTTGCATCTATACATTTTGCTTTTGTTATTGTATTTTCTATATTACTTTCTGGTTTTTCATTACTTTTATCATTACCTCCATTTTGATTTTCTAATTTTCTATATGCTGATATATAATTTTTAGTATGTCCCCTATAAAATTTTTCTTTTTTTTCTTCCCACAATATTTCTACTTCTTTTCCCACATAGTTTTCATTATATTCTTTTTCATTTCTATTTGATAATTCTATTAGCTTCCTACTTCTTTCTTCTTTTTTATTTCCGTCTATTTGTCCACTCATTACCGCTGCCTTTGTTCCTTTTCTTTGTGAATATTTAAATACATGCATTTTATAGAATTTTATTTCTTTTAAAAATTCATATGTTTTATTAAATTCTTCTTCTGTCTCCCCAGGGAATCCTACTATTATATCTGTTGTCAAATTCACATCTTCATAGTTTTTTCTTAATAAATTTACTATATTTCTAAATTCTTCTATTGTATATCTTCTGTTCATCCTTTTTAGAGTCTTATCACACCCGCTTTGTAATGATAAATGAAAATGATGACAAATTTTTTCTAATTTAACTAATCTATTTACAAATTCTTCTGTTATAAGTAATGGTTCTAATGAGCCTAGCCTTATCCTTTTAATTCCTTCTATTTTATTTATTTCTTCTAATAAATCTATTAACTTATAATCTTCTTTGAAATCTTTTCCATATGATGCTATATGTATTCCTGTTATTACTACTTCTTTTATTCCTTCTTTAGCTATTTTATTTATTTCTGATATTATTTTTTCAGGTTTTCTACTTCTTACTCTTCCTCTTGCATATGGTATTATACAATATGAACAAAATCTATCACATCCGTCTTGTACTTTTATTACTGCTCTTGTTTTTTCTGTATAAACTACATCACCAAATTCCACATACTCTTTTTGATTCATTACATCTTCTATTTCTAATTCTTTTTTCTTTGTCTTTACAAATTTTTCTACAAGTTCAACTATATTTTTCTTTTCATTATTTCCAAGTATTAAGTCCACTTCTTCTATTTTTTCTAATTCACTCTTTGCAACTTGAGCGTAACATCCACATGCTACTACTACTGCATTTTCATTTAATTCTTTTACTCTTCGAAGCATTTGTCTTGATTTTCTATCTGACATATTTGTTACTGTACATGTATTTATTACATAAATATCTGCAATTTCTGTATGTTCGACTACTTCATAACTTTTTTCTAAAAATTCTTGTGCCATTGCATTTGTTTCATATTGATTTACTTTGCATCCCAAAGTTATAAATGCTACTTTATTCATTTTCTACTCCTTCTATATAACTATTTATGTCGCATAGTAATCCTATGCGACATTTTATTTTGTATTTTTCTATCTTCTTGGTCTTCCATCTAAAGCATCTAAATTATCTAGTGCCTTTCCTGTACCTAATGCTACACATGATACCGTATCTTGTGCTATCATTACATTTATTCCTGTTTTTTCTTGTAATAATTTATCTAATCCATCTAAAAGTGCTCCTCCACCAGTCATGTAAATTCCTTTATCACTTATATCTGCTGCAAGTTCTGGTGGCGTTCTTTCTAACACAGAATGTACTGCTTCAACTATCATCATTGCTGGCTCTATTAATGCTTCTAACATTTCACTTGATTTTATTGTTACTGTATTTGGAAGTCCTGTTCCTAAGTCTCTACCTCTTATTTGCATTTCTGTATCTTGAATTTTTGGATAAACACATCCTATATTTATTTTTAAATCTTCTGCTGTTCTTTCTCCAATTATTATGTTATGTTTTTTCTTTATATATTTTACTATCGCTTCATCAAATTTATCTCCTGCAACTTTTAAGGAAGTACTTACCACTGATCCACCAAGTGATATTACTGCAATGTCTGTTGTTCCTCCACCAATATCTACTACCATGTTTCCGCACGCTTTTGATATATCAATTCCTGCTCCTATCGCTGCTGCTATTGGTTCCTCTATTAAATAAACTTTTCTTGCTCCTGCTTGTGATGCTGCATCTATTACTGCTTTCTTTTCTACTTCTGTTACTTGTGATGGAATACAAATCATTATTCTTGGTGCAAAGACAAATTTTCCACATACTTTATTTATAAAGTACTTGAGCATTTTTTCAGTTACTGTATAGTCTGATATTACTCCATCTCTTAAAGGTCTTGTTGCTACTATATTTCCTGGAGTCCTACCGAAGCATTCTTCTAGCTTCTTGTCCAACAGCCAAAACTTCTCCTGTTGTATTATTTACCGCTACAACAGAAGGCTCCCTTAATACTATTCCTTTTCCCTTTACATAAGCAATAACTGTTGCTGTTCCTAAATCTATACCTATATCTTGTCCAAAGCCTAATTTAAACATGGTTTACCTTCCTTATCATTATTATTTCCGTTTCTTTACAAATTCGTTACAATTATATTACATTTTAATAGTTTTATCAACCCTTTTAATTGATTTTTTTGTTTTTTTATAATATAATATTACTGTCTTTAAATCAAGTATTTATTGATAATTTTTATAATTTTAGGAGTTTTTTATGATAAACACTTTTGTATTTACTTCAAACAGTGAAGAAGAAACAAAAAATTTTGCAAAAGATTTTGCATCTAAATTAGATAAAAAAACTGTTGTTGTTTTAACAGGTGAACTTCGGTTCTGGTAAAACCAAATTTGTAGAAGGTTTTTTATCTTATTTTGGTCTAGAAAATGAGATTTCTAGCCCTACTTTTACTATTGTTAATGAATATAAAAATGATACTGTGACTATTTTCCACTTTGATGTTTATAGACTTTCTGATCCTTCAGAATTTTATGAAATTGGTGGAGATGAATATTTTGATAAAGGCATTTGCTTAATTGAATGGGGCGAATTAATAAAAGATGCTCTACCTAAAAATTATATTCATATTAGTTTCAGTAAAGACGAAAAAGATGATGATAAAAGGAGGATTACAATTGAAAATACTTAGTATTGATACTTCTAGTAATGTTTGTGGTGTTTCTATTTTAGAAGACACCAAATTAATTTGCAAATTAGATGCTATAGCTATAAATAGCCATTCTGAGACTTTGATGCCTATGATTAATGATGCTTTAAACAAAACAAATTTATCTATTGATGATATTAATCTAATTGTTTGTGATATTGGTCCTGGTTCTTTTACAGGTATTAGAATTGGCACTGCAACAGTTAAAGCTTTTAGAGATAGTAAAAATATAGATATAGTTGGTATTACATCTTTAGAATGTTTATCAAGACAAATAAGTGATGAATTGCCTAATAGTTCACTAATTTGTTCTATGATTGATTGTAAAAACGATAATTGTTATTTTGCTTTATATCAAAAAACTGATGATGGTTTAGACGTATTAATTTCGCCTCAAGCTGAAAGTGTTAAAACTACTTTATCTATTTTAGATACTTATATAGAAGATAGTAATGAAACTGGTAACATATACTTTATTGGTGATGGAACCATAAATTACAAATCTGATATTGAAAAAGCGATTCCTTATGGTTATTTTTCTAACCCTAAACAAAATCTTTTAAACTCTTATTATTTAGGAATCTCTGGATTCGATTTTTACAATTCAGGAATTGAAGCAACAACTTCTGATAGACAGTTAAATAATATTTTGCCATTATATTTAAAAAAACCTCAAGCACAAAGACAATTAGAGGAAAAAGAAAAGGAGCTAAAATTTTAATATTATGGATTTATATATTGATTACATGAATTTATCTGATTTAAAACATATAAAAAATATTTTAAATACTGATTTCGATGATTTTTGGAATTACTCTGTTTTTAAAGATGAACTTACTTCAAAAAATTCTACTTATTTTGTTGTAAAAGATAAAGGAAATAAAATTTTAGGTTTTGCTGGAATAAAAATCATTTTAGATGAAGCAGAAATCATGAATATTGTAACTAAAAAAACTTGTAGAAATCAAGGTATTGGAAAATTACTTTTAGATAGACTTATATTAGAAGCTAAAAATAAAAATGTAAGAAAAATAAATTTGGAAGTTAATGAAAACAATACTATTGCAATTCATCTATATGAAAAGTTCGGTTTTAGTAGAGATGGTGAAAGAAAAAATTATTATAATAACAAAAAAGCAATTCTTATGTCCAAAATTTTAGAGAAGTAGAAAAATCTACTCCTCTATTTTTATTTTAAATCAATCTCTATTTCTCTTTCTTGTTTTAGCTTTATTTTGGTATATTTTACTTTACACTCATCAAATAATTTTCTAGAGGCTATATTATTATCTGAATCCCAATATTTATCTGATAAATAAATTACTTCTTTTATTCCTGATTGAATAATAAGTTTTGCACACTCATTACAAGGAAATAAATCTACATATATTTTAGCATTTTCTAAGTCTTTTTTACTTCCTCTATAATTCAAAATTGCATTTAACTCAGCATGACATACATACGGATATTTTGTGTCTAGATTTTCTCCTTCTCTATTCCAAGGGAATTTATCATCACTAAATCCATTTGGTGCTCCATTATATCCTATTGATAATATTCTATTATCATTACTTACAATACAAGCTCCTACCTGCGTTGATGGATCTTTGCTTCTCATTGCTGATAATTTTGCTATTGCCATAAAATATTCATCCCAAGATAAATAATCTTTTCTTTTTTCCGTTTTCATATTATTTTCCTTCTTTCAACAACTTGATTTTCATTTTATTTTTAATCTTCCCATTCAAATTCCCAATCTTCAAGTATAACAGTGTCACCTTCACAAACTCCCATTTCTCTTAGTTTACTATCAACACCCATATCTCTTAGATTTTTTTGTAGATAGTAGAATGATTCATTATCATCTATATTAATTCTTCCAATTAACTTTTGTATTGGTTTTCCTGTTACTATAAATACACCATTTTCTTTCTTTATTTGCCATTTATCTTTATCATCATCATCTAATGTATATACTTTCTTTTCTTCTATTTCTATTAAATCTTCTTTTGGAAGTTCTTTTAATATTTTTGCTACATGATCAATTAATTCTTCTACACCTTGTTTTGTTACAGCTGATATTTTAAATAATTCTACCCTTTCTTTTTTAGCTAAATCTTCTATTTTTTTAAGTAAATTCTCATCTTGCATAGCATCTATTTTATTTGCTACTATTATTTGTTTTCTTGTAGCTAATTTTTCACTATATTTTTTTAATTCTTTATTTATTGTATAAAAATCTTCTACTGGATCTCTTCCTTCTCTTCCAGATACATCTAAGAAATGCAACAACAATCTTGTTCTTTCTACATGTCTTAAAAACCTAATTCCAAGCCCTACACCTTCACTTGCTCCTTCTATAATTCCTGGAATATCTGCTATTACAAATCCATCTCCATCTTTTGTTTTTACAACTCCTAAGTTTGGCTCTAGCGTTGTAAAATGATAATTTGCAATTTTAGGTTTCGCATCTGTCACAACTGATAAAAATGTTGATTTTCCTACATTTGGAAATCCTAATAAACCTACGTCTGCTAACAACTTTAATTCTAGTATAACTTCTTTTTCTTCACCTTTTTCTCCGTCTTCTGCGAATCTTGGAACTTGTCTTGTTGAGGTTGCAAAATGTTGATTACCTCTTCCGCCTCTTCCTCCTTTTAAAACAAGTTCTACTTGATTTGGTTTAGATAAATCTGCTATTACTTTTCCTGTTTTGGCATCTTTTACAACTGTTCCAATTGGTACTTTTATATATAAATCTTCACCATATTTTCCACTACAGTTGTTTCCACTTCCATTTTCTCCGTTTTTAGCTTTAAACTTTCTGTTATATCTAAAGTCAATTAATGTATTTTTATCTTTATCAACTTGGAAATAAATGCTCCCACCATTTCCACCATCTCCACCATCTGGACCTCCTGCTGCTACATATTTCTCTCTATGGAAGGCAATTGCACCATTTCCTCCGTCTCCTGCTTTAATTATTATTTTTGTATAATCTGTAAACATATTAACTCCTTTTTATCTTAAATTAATCATTATTATCAATCTCTTCTATTGTATATGTATAATATCCTTCGTAATAATAACTTGCATCTATTCCTTTCATGTACACAGTTCTATCATTAATTTTGTCCGTTAAAGCAATTTTTAATAATACTTTTATTTCTGTATCTTTTATTGGACTTCTTTCCATTGCTAACAAGTAGTCATTTTTATCTACTTTACTCCAGTCTACTACTCTCTTTAGTTCTTTCATTAATATTCTATCGAGCCATATCCTAGTACTTCTACCATTTCCCTCTCTAAAAGGATGGCAAATATTCATCTCAACATATTTTTCTATTATTTCATCATATGTTTTTTGTGGCATTTTATCTATATTTTTAAGTGCTTCTTTTAAATACATTACAGGTGCAAAACGAAAATTTCCTTTTGAAATATTTTCATTTCTTATTTTCCCCGCAAACTCATAAACATCTTCAAATAAATATTTATGTATTTCTTGCAACCCTTTAAAAGTTCCAACCTCAAATGTATCTACTATTTTTTTATCAAACAATTCTAATGCTTTCTTCTTAGTTATTTTCTCTTCTTCCCCTGCTAACTTTACGCTATCTGTTATTCCTAATTTATTTTCTAATGCCATCTTTACCTCCATTTACTTTATTTTATAAAAGATGTGTCCCTAATTGGACAAAATGTCCAAAAGGAAACGTCCCCAATTGGACATTATTCAAAATAGTCTAATTTCATTGCCTTTTTAACTTTCTTCATAGTTTCTTTTGCTGTTTCTCTTGCTTTTTTAGTTCCTTCTATTAATATTTTATCTACTTCTTCTGGGTGAGCTTCATAATATGCTCTTTTTTCTCTTATTGGTTTTAGTTCATCAGCAATATTTTTTGCAAGTTGTTTTTTACATTGTACACAACCACGTTTTCCTTCTCTACATTCCTTGCATACTTCTTCTACTTCTTCTTTCGTACTAAATAATTTATGATAATATGCAACCATACATATATCAGGGTTTCCTTTGGTCTCTTTTTTTATTCTATTTGGATCTGTTATGGCACTCATTACTTTTTTTGTTATCTCTTCTTCGCTATCTGATAAATATATTGCATTTCCTAGTGATTTTCCCATTTTATCATTTCCATCTAAGCCTTTTATTCTTTTTTCACTTGATAATACAGCTTGTGGTTCTACTAATGTTTCTCCATATATCTTATTGAATTTTCTTACTATTTCTCTTGTTTGTTCTATTAATGGTAATTGGTCATCTCCTACTGGTACTAGTTCTCCTTCAAATGCTGTTATATCTGCTGCTTGGCTTACAGGATATCCTAAAAATCCATATGTTACACTTTCTCCAAACAAGTCTCTTTTTTGTGCTATTTCTGTTTTTACAGTTGGGTTTCTCTCTAACCTTGCTATTGTTACTAAATTAGAATAGAAAACTGTAAGTTCTGCTGTTTCTGGTATCATTGATTGTATATATATTGTTGTTTTTTTAGGATCAATTCCACATGATAAATAGTCTATTGCAACTTCTCTTACATTTTTTCTTACTTTTTCTGGATTATTAAAATTATCTGTTAATGCTTGGACATCTGCGATTAGAATATATGGATCATATAGTCCACTTTCTTGCATTTCTACTCTCTTTTTTATTGAACCAAAGTAATGTCCTATATGTAATCTTCCTGTTGGTCTATCTCCTGTTAATATTCTTTTTTTCTCCATACTACTTTCCCTCTTCTCTTTTCTTTCTTCTCCTTTTTCTTTGGCTATTATACTATATTTTCCTTATTTTTACAACTTTTATTATTAAATTATATTATTAAATTATATTATTATATTATACTAATTTATATTATAAATCTATTTTCTATTCTTTTATATTTCTTTATATTATTTTATATTCTTAATTGTTATTTTTTATTTTTGAAAGGAGGATAAGCATTGCCTATCCTCCTTAAAGCTTACTTCAGGATAATCATCCCTCCGTACGGCTCCAAATAGTTCTGGTCCTCATTTGCGTTCAAAGTGAATGTCTTAGCATCACCCTTGAAGTCTTCAGGCACATCGACATATCGTCTCTGCTCTCCTCTATTTACTGCAACAAACACAGAGTTCGTCTCATTTCTCCTCTCGAAGATGAAAACGTCCTGGTCTGCATACAGAACTTCAAAAGTGCTTCCTTCTCCATGATAGAGCTTCCTAAACTTACCAATTTCTTGGTAGAAGCTAAAAAGTTCTCTATCTTGATTTTCCTCATTCCAAGGGAAGCACTTTCGGTTGAATGGATCCTTAAATCCATGCATACCTACTTCTGTCCCATAGAACGTACAAGGAATTCCT